>CAZWEZ010000099.1:0-13960 GCA_964632795.1 uncultured Thalassospiraceae bacterium
CGGGGACGAAAAGCTGGCAGTTGTTCCGGCCCATGGTCTTGGCCCGGTACATGGCGATGTCGGCGTTCCTGAGCAGGGTTTCGGCGTCCTCGCCGTGGTCCGGGAAGAGGCTGATGCCGACGCTGGTGGTGATGTTCAACATCCTGTCTTCGACCTCGAAGGGGTCGACGAAAAGGCCGATGATCTTGTCGCCGATGACCTCCGCCTCGTCGTCGCCGGGCATGCCGTAGGCGACGATCGTGAACTCGTCTCCGCCCATCCGCGAGATGGTGTCGCATTCCCTGAGGCCGGTCTCCAGGCGCTCGGCGACGGCCCGCAGCAGGAGGTCGCCGACGTGATGGCCCAGCGTGTCGTTGACCACCTTGAAGGCGTCGAGGTCGAGGAAGAAGACCGTCGCCTTGACCTTCTGGCGCCGCGCCAGCTTGAGGATCTGCTCGACCCGGTCGTTGAACAGCGTGCGGTTGGGAAGCGCGGTCAGGCTGTCGTGGTGGGCCAGGTGGGTGATGCGGTCCTGCATCCGGTTGAAGGCCCGCGCCACCAGCCCCAGCTCGTCGTTCCGGCCTTCGGGAAGGTTTTCCGAGAGGGCGCCCGTCTTGCCCAGCCGCACCACGTGGCGGGTCATCGCCGACAACGGGCTGATGATCATCTCCTGGAGCAGATAGAGGACGGCCCACAGGGTCGCCGCCGCGAACACCGCCATCAGCGCCAGGGCCGAGAAGATGGTCGTTTCCCCCTGCCCGGTGATGTCCTTGGCATGGTGCGAGCGCAGGAGGAGAAGCGGCGCGCCGGTGATGTCGGGGATGGCGGCGTAGACCTTCAGCCCGCCCTCGCCCTCGGCGACGCGGAGCTCTCCCGGGAGCGGGTCGGGGCCCCCGTCGGCGCCCGGCTTCAGGGCCTCGAGGCTGACGTGGACCCGCTCGGCGAGGTCGGCGACGGCCGCCGCGTCGAACAGCCGGCCCATGATCAAGGCGCCGCGGACGGGGCCGCTCTTCCTGGAGGTGATGATCGGCCGCGACGACACCATCATCGGTCCCCGTTCGGTGGCCATCAGTCCGGCGATGGCGCTGTCGGGGTCGGGGTGGGCGAGCAGCGGGTGGCCGGGGGGGAGTCCGTCCTCGGGGAACTCGGCCAGGGTGACGAATTCCCCGCTCTCCTGGTCGAAGGCCCGGCCCCAGGCGACCCGCCCCGCGAGGTCGACGATGAACAGCAGGTTGAGCCCGGTGCCGACGAAGGTTTCGGCGATCAGGTTGCTCTCGACGTAGGACGGGTTGCCCTCGACGACGAAGGCGTGGGTGTCGTCCCAGGCCGCCCAGTCGAAGGCGAGGAGGTCCAGGTCCTCGACATCCGAGCGCAGGACGTCGACCACCCGTTGCATGTCCTGCTCGGCCTCGCGCCGGTCGAGGTCCCGGTAGCTGGGCAACACCACCAGCAGCAGAACCGCCGCGTTGAGCACCAGCAGGCCGGTGAACAGCACCGCCAGGATCGCGGCGACCTTGAACTTGATGGACATCGGTTGCGGTTCCCTCCCCCTGGAGAGTGCCGTCATTCCCCATCTTACCGGCACAAAGGCGGATTCCACCGAAAAAATATGCAGCCGCCCCCGCCCCCCGGTCCCGCCCCCCGGTCCCGCCGGTATGGAACGGGCGGACCGGATCGGCTACAGTGCGTCGTTTACGCAATAGTTCGGGGTTGACCGGAAGATGGTGGATTACCGCCGGGTCCAGGAACGTCTCGACCGGGTCTTCAAGAGGAAGATTTTCTTCATCGTCGGCTTGACCCGACTGGGGTCGAGTTGGCTCCAGCAGGGCCTCGACGCCCATTCCGAGGTCTGCTGCAGGGGAGAGGGACACTTCACCGACGTCGCCTTCCCGTTGCTGGTGCGACTCTTCGACCAGTGCAATCGGACATCGCGGCAAATCAACGCCCGCCTCGAGACCACCGGCATGCGCGGCGACGGGCTGGCCTATACCCATGACGACCTGTCCTTCACCCTGGCCACCATGATCGGCCTCGCCTTCGACCGCTGGTTCGGCGACTCGCCGGTCCGCTGCATCGGCGAGAAGACCCCCGAGCACGCCATGGCCCTGGACGTGCTCGACCGGGCGCTGCCGGGGTCCAGGTTCATCCACGTCATCCGCGACGGCCGCGACGAGGCGGTCGCCACCTGGGATTTCAACATGCGGACCAACCGCGAGGCCTTTTCGCGCAAGTACCCCGACTTTGCCGACTTCGCCGAGGTCTTCGCCCGGAACTGGAGCGGCTGCGTCGGCAAGGCGCGGACCTTCGGGCGCGCCAACCGCGAGCGTTACGTCGAGGTCCGCTGCGAGGACCTGTACACCGACCCCGTGCCCGTGGTCCGCGACCTGTGCCAGTTCCTCGATCTCGACGACGGCGACGACGAGGTGGGGCGCTGCATCGACAGGGCCGCCGGGAACGTCCCCGCCGACGGCGACATCGGCCACTGGCGGGAGCGCTTCGAAGGCGACGCGCTGCGGCTGTTCCACCGCAACGCCGGAGAACTGCTGAAGCTGCTGGAATACGACGTCTGAAAAACGGCTCCGTCACGCATCGAGCATGATGCGCTGGGGGTCCTCGATGCATTCCTTGACGCGGATCAGGAAGGACACTGCCTCGCGGCCGTCGACGACGCGGTGGTCGTAGCTCAGCGCCAAATACATCATCGGCCGGGCGGCGATCGAGCCGTCCTCGGCGACCATCGGGCGCTGCTGGATCTTGTGCATCCCCAGCACCCCGGACTGGGGCGGATTGAGGATCGGCGTCGACATCAGCGAGCCGTAGACGCCGCCGTTGGTGATGGTGAAGGTGCCCCCCTGGAGCTCCTCGATGGCCAGCTTGCCTTCGCGCGCCCGGGTGCCGAGGTCGGCGATGGTCCGTTCGATGTCGGCGAAGCTCAGGCGGTCGACGTCGCGCACCACCGGCACCACCAGCCCCTGGGGTATGCCGACGGCGATGCCCAGGTCGTAGTGGTTCTTGTAGACGATGTCCTCGCCGTCGATCTCGGCGTTGACCGCCGGGAACTCGCGCAGCGCGGTCACGCAGGCCTTGACGAAGAACGACATGAAGCCGATCCGGACCCCGTGCTTCTTCTGGAAGACCTCGCGGTAGCGCGCCCGCAGCTCGATCACCGCGCCCATGTCGACCTCGTTGAAGGTGGTCAGTATGGCCGCCGTGTTCTGGGCCTCCTTGAGGCGCTCGGCAATGCGCCGGCGCAGGCGGCTCATCCGCACCCGTTCCTCGCGCGGGCCGGCCGGGCGGGGCGGATAGTGGGCGTCGGGCGCCGGTTCCGGGGCCGGAGCCGTCCCGGTTTCCAGGACGGCCAGCACGTCGCCCTTGACCAGCCGGCCGTCCTTGCCGGTGGCGGGAATCGCCGCCGGGTCCAGGCCGTGCTCCTCGATCAGCTTGCGGACCGCCGGCGACAGCGGCTTGGCGGGCGTCGGCGCGGCGCGCGGTTCGGGCGCCGGCGCCGGTTGCACCCTGGCCTCGGCGGCCGGGGCGGCGCCTTCCTCGATGGTCCCGAGCAGGGCCCCGATCTCGACCTCGCTGCCCTCGCCGGCGGCGATGGCGCCGAGCGTACCGGCGACCGGGGCGTTGACCTCCACCGTCACCTTGTCGGTTTCCAGCTCGACCAGGGGCTCGTCGACGGCGATCGGATCGCCGACCGCCTTGAACCACTTGGCCACCGTCGCCTCGCTCACCGATTCGCCGAGAGCCGGCACCTTGATTTCCGTCGTCATGCGTTCCTCGTCATCGCGCTGTATCCACGCGCCTGAAGGGTTGGGGGATCGCGCCCAGCTCGCCGCTCAGCGCCTGTTCGACCAGCCACGCCTGTTCCCGGTGGTGGACCTTGGCGACGCCGATGGCCGGGGACGCCGAGGCCTTGCGTCCGGCGTAGACCGGACGGCGGAGCTTGCGCCCGAGCTCGTCGAGGATGTTCTCGAGGCGGAAATAGACGAAGGTCCAGGCCCCCATGTTGGCGGGCTCCTCCTGGCACCACACCACCTCGGCGTTGGGGTAGCGGACCAGTTGCTGGAGCACCGAGGTCCGCGGCCACGGGTAGAGCTGCTCGACGCGCACGATCGCCACGTCGTCGATGCCGGTTTCATTCCGTGTCGCCGCCAGGTCGTAGTAGACCTTGCCCGAGCATAGCACCACCCGGCGCACCTTCTTGTCCAGGACCAGCTTCCCGGGGTCCTTGAAGATCCGCCGGAAGCGGGTGGCGGGCCCCATCTCGGCCAGCCTGGAGACCGCCGCCTTGTGGCGCAGCAGCGACTTGGGGGACATCACGATCAAGGGCTTGCGGAAGTTGCGCATGACCTGGCGGCGCAGGGCGTGGAAGTAGTTGGCCGGGGTGGTCAGGTTGACCACCTGCATGTTGTCCTCGGCGCACAGCTGGAGATAGCGTTCGAGGCGGGCCGAGGAGTGATCCGGCCCCTGGCCCTCGTGGCCGTGGGGCAGCAGCATGACCACCCCGCACATGCGCAGCCACTTGGATTCGCCCGAGGCCACGAACTGGTCGATGATCACCTGGGCGCCGTTGGCGAAGTCGCCGAACTGGGCCTCCCAGAGGACCAGCGAATGGGGGTCGGCCAGCGAATAGCCGTACTCGAAGCCCAGCACCCCGGCCTCCGAGAGCGGGCTGTCCATGACCTCGAAGGAGGCTTGGCCCTCGCGGATCGAACTCAGCGGGAAGTAGCGCGCCTCGGTGTCCTGGTCGACCAGCACCGCGTGGCGGTGGGAGAACGTGCCCCGTCCCGAATCCTGGCCCGACAGGCGGACCGCCGTGCCCTGGCACAGCAGCGTCCCGAAGGCCAGCCCCTCGGCGGTCCCCCAGTCGATGCCCCGGCCGCCGTCGATCATCTTGCGCTTGGCCTTGAGCTGGCGGAGGATCTTGCGGTGGACGTTGAAGTCCTCGGGCGGCCGCGAGATCGCATTGCCGACTTCCCCCAGCAGCTTCATCGGCACCGAGGTGTCGTCGTCGCGCAGTTCCTCCTCGCCGAGGTTCCGGATCAGCCCCTTCCACTCCCCCTCCAGCCAGTCGGCCTTGTTGGGCTTGTAGGAAGACGAGGCCTCGAAGGCCTGATTCAGGCGCTCGCGGAAGTCGGCGACGATGCCTTCGGCCTCCTCGGCCGTGAGCACCCCCTCCCCGATCAGTCGCTTGGCGTAGAGCTGGCGGGTGGTCGGGTGCTTGGCGATGGTCCGGTACATGATCGGCTGGGTGAACGACGGCTCGTCGGCCTCGTTGTGGCCGTGGCGGCGGTAGCAGAACATGTCGATCACCACGTCGCGCTTGAACTCGTGGCGGAACTCGGTGGCGATGCGCGCCACGTGGACCACCGCTTCCGGGTCGTCGCCGTTGACGTGGAAGATGGGCGCCTGGATGCCCTTGGCGATGTCCGAGGGATAGGGCGAGGAACGCGCGAACGAGGGGCTGGTGGTGAAGCCGATCTGGTTGTTGACGATGAAGTGGATGGTGCCCCCGGTGCGGTAGCCGCGAAGCTGCGACAGGTCCAGGGATTCGGGGACCAGGCCCTGGCCGGCGAACGCCGCGTCGCCGTGCATCAGCACGCCGAGCACCTTGCGGCGGTCCTCGTCGCCGCGCAGGTTCTGCTTGGCCCGGACCTTGCCCAGGACCACCGGGTTGACCGCCTCCAGGTGCGACGGGTTGGCGGCCAGCGACAGGTGGATGGGGGTGCCGTCGAAATCGCGGTCCGCCGAGGTCCCCAGGTGGTACTTGACGTCGCCCGAGCCCTGGACGTCGTCGGGGTTCGACGACACCCCCTGGAACTCGGAGAACATCGCCGCATACGGCTTGTTCATGACGTTGGCCAGGACGTTGAGGCGCCCCCGGTGGGGCATCCCCAGCACCACCTCCTCGATTCCCAGCTGACTGCCCCGCTTGAGGATCTGCTCGATCGCCGGGATCATGCTCTCGCCGCCGTCGAGCCCGAAGCGCTTGGTCCCGGTGTACTTGACCTGGAGGAAGGTCTCGAAGCCCTCGGCCTCGACCAGGCGCTCATAGATGGTGCGCTTGCCCTTGAGCGTGAACTGGGTCTGGTTACGGATGCTCTCGATGCGGCGCTGGATCCAGGCCTTCTCGTCGGGCTCCATGATGTGCATGAACTCGACGCCGATCGAGCCGCAGTAGGTCTCCTTCAGCACCTTGAGGATCTCGCCGAGGGTGGCGGTCTCCAGCCCCAGCACGTTGTTGATGAAGATCGGCCGCTGGTCGTCGCCCTCGGTGAAGCCGTAGCTCTTGGGGTCGAGCTCGGGGT
The DNA here is from genome assembly GCA_964632795.1 of uncultured Thalassospiraceae bacterium. Taxonomy (GTDB): domain Bacteria; phylum Pseudomonadota; class Alphaproteobacteria; order Rhodospirillales; family 2-02-FULL-58-16; genus CAZWEZ01. The sequence continues at coordinate 6,294 of CAZWEZ010000099.1, forward strand.
GGTGGTCCCGGCCCTCCAGGCCCAGGGGATCGAAACGGGCGATGAGATGGCCCCGCACCCGGTAGGCGCGGATCATCATCAGGGCGCGGATCGAATCCTGCGTCGCCGCGCGGACCCGCGCCACGTCGCCGGTTTGGGGCAGGCCGCGGCCGGGTGCCGGCGACGGCGGCGCCGAATCCGCAGGCGCCCAACTGGCCCCGCGAAGCTCGGCCAGCGCCGTCGCGCCGTCCTCGCCGAGGCCGGCGAAGAACGCCGCCCAGTCCGCATCCACGGCGCCGGGGTTGCCCACGTATCGGGAATAGAGCTCGGCGATGTAGGTGGCGTTGGTTCCGTTGAGAAAGGATTCCGGCGTCGCGGCCATGGCTCCCTTGGAAACGCGGCGCGGCGGCCGCGTCGTTCTCCCCCCGATCGGTCAACAACGAGTAGTCGAGTATACCATACTCTCAACTAAGAATGACCGCTCACCCTTTCAAGACCCTCGACATGGTGGCGCCGATGGCGGCCGGCGACTCGGCGACGTGGACGCCGGCGCTCTTCAGGGCCTCGATCTTGTCGGCCGCGGTTCCCTTGCCCCCCGAGATGATCGCCCCGGCGTGCCCCATCCGCCGCCCGGGCGGCGCCGTCAGGCCGGCGATGAAGCCGACCACCGGCTTCTTGCGTTTCGAGGCGCGGATGAAGTCGGCGGCCTCCTCCTCGGCGCTGCCGCCGATCTCGCCGATCATGATGATGGCCTCGGTCTCGTCGTCGGCCAGGAACATCTCCAGGCAGTCGATGAAGTCGGTGCCGTTGACCGGGTCGCCGCCCAAGCCGATGCAGGTCGTCTGGCCGAGCCCGACCGCCGTCGTCTGGGCCACCGCCTCATAGGTCAGGGTGCCCGAGCGCGAGACGATGCCGATCGACCCGGGGACGTGGATGTGGCCCGGCATGATGCCGATCTTGCACTGCTCGGGCGTGATCACGCCCGGACAGTTGGGGCCGACCAGGCGCGTCGGCGCGCCCTCGAGCAGCCGCTTGACGCGGACCATGTCGAGCACCGGGATGCCCTCGGTGATGCACACCACCAGCGCGATCCCGGCGTCGATCGCCTCGAGGATGGCGTCGCCGGCGAAGGCCGGGGGGACGTAGATCACCGAGGCCTCGGCGGCGGTCGCCTCGACCGCTTCGGCGACGGTGTCGAAGACCGGCAGCTCGAGGTGGGTGATCCCCCCCTTGCCCGGGGTCACGCCGCCGACCATCCGGGTGCCGTAGGCGATCGCCTGCTCCGAATGGAAGGTCCCCTGGGCGCCGGTGAAGCCCTGGCACAGGACCTTGGTGGCGGAATCGACGAGAACCGACATCAGTCCACCTCCTCGACCGCCCGGACGACCTTGCCGGCGGCGTCGGCGAGGTCGTCGGCGGAGACGATGGCGAGACCCGAGTCGGCGAGAATCTTCTTGCCCAGCTCGACGTTGGTGCCTTCCAGGCGGACCACCAGGGGGACGTTGAGGCTGACCTCGCGGGCCGCCACCACCACCCCCTCGGCGATCACGTCGCAGCGCATGATGCCGCCGAAGATGTTGACCAGGATGCCCTCGACGTTGGGGTCCGAGAGGATCAGCTTGAAGGCCGTGGTCACCCGCTCCTTGGTCGCCCCGCCGCCGACGTCGAGGAAGTTGGCCGGCTCGCCGCCGTGCAGCTTGATGATGTCCATGGTCGACATCGCCAGCCCGGCGCCGTTGACCATGCAGCCGATGTTGCCGTCGAGCTTGATGTAGTTGAGGTCGTGGCGGGCGGCCTCGAGCTCGGCCGGGTCCTCCTCGTCCTCGTCGCGCAGCTCGGCGATCTCGGGGTGGCGGAACAGGGCGTTGTCGTCGAAGTTCATCTTGGCGTCCAGCGCCACCACCTCGCCGGCCCCGGTGACGACCAGCGGGTTGATCTCGATCAGGCTGGCGTCGAGCCCGGTGAAGGCGTCGTACAGCGCCGAGGCGAACTTCACCGCCGCCGCCACCTGCCCCCCCTCGAGGCCGAGCCCGAAGGCCAGCCGGCGGGCATGGAAGGGCTTGAGGCCGACCGCCGGGTCGATCACCACCTTGAGGATCTTCTCGGGCGTCTTGGCGGCCACCACCTCGATCTCCATCCCGCCCTCGGTGGAGGCCATCAGGGTGATCCGCCCGGCGACGCGGTCGACCAGCATCCCCAGGTAGAGCTCGCGGGCGATGTCGCAGCCCTCCTCGACGTAGACGCGTTTGACCTCCTTGCCCTCAGGCCCGGTCTGGTGGGTGACCAGCGTCATGCCGAGCATGGCGGTGGCCGCCTGGCCGACCGCTTCGATGGACTCGACCACCTTGACCCCGCCGCCCTTGCCCCGGCCGCCGGCGTGGATCTGGGCCTTGACCACCCACACCGGGCCGCCCAGGTCCTCGGCCACCTTGACCGCCTCCTCGGTGGTGTAGGCGACGGAGCCCCGGGGCACGGCGACGCCGTATTCGGCCAGTTGCCGCTTGGCCTGGTACTCGTGGATGTTCATCCGCCGGTCTTCTTGGGCTTGGCCACCTACTTGGCCTTGGCCGCCTGGCGGCGCAGCTTCCTGGTGATCGCGATGAGGGTCCGGACGGCCTCCACCGACTTCTTGAAGGCGGCCTTCTCGGCCCGTTCGAGCTTGATCTCGACCACCTTCTCGACGCCCTTGGCGCCGATCACCACGGGCACCCCGACGTATAGCCCCTTGACCCCGTACTCGCCGCGCAGGTAGGCGGCGCAGGGGAACACCCGCTTCTTGTCCTTGAGGTAGGATTCGGCCATCGCCACGGCGGCCGCGGCGGGGGCGTAAAACGCCGAGCCGGTCTTGAGCAGGGCGACGATCTCGCCGCCGCCCCCGGCGGTCCGCTTGACGATCTCGTCGACCTTCTGCTGGGTGATCCACTTCATGGCGATGAGGTCGGGCAGCGGGATGCCGGCGACCGCCGAGTAGCGGATCAGCGGCACCATGGTGTCGCCGTGGCCGCCGAGCACGAAGGCGGTGACGTCCTCGACCGAGACCTTCATCGCCTCGGCCAGGAAATGGCGGAAGCGCGCCGAGTCCAGCACCCCGGCCATGCCGACCACCTTGTGGTGGGGCAGCCCGGAGACCTCGCGCAGCACCCATACCATGGCGTCGAGCGGGTTGGTGACGCAGATCACGAAGGCGTTCGGACAGTGCTTCTTGATCCCGGCGCCGACCGCCTCGACGACCTTGGTGTTGGCCTCGATCAGGTCGTCGCGGCTCATCCCCGGCTTGCGGGGCAGGCCGGCGGTGACGATGACCACGTCGGCGCCCTTGATCGCCGAATAGCGGTTGGTGCCGACCAGCTTGGCGTCGAAACCCTCGACCGGCGCCGACTGGGCGAGGTCGAGCGCCTTGCCCTGGGGGGTCCCGGCGAGGATGTCGAAGAGGACCACGTCGCCGAGGTCCTTGAGACCGATGAGATGGGCCAGCGTGCCGCCGATGTTGCCGGCGCCGATGAGCGCGATCTTGTTGCGTGCCATGATAGCGTCCTTTACTTCACAGTGCCCTGGAAACGGCCGCGGCAGGCGCCGCCGCGGCGGAATAATTTCATCTATGGTTGTTAGCGCGAATCCCCGCCAAGGGCAAGGGGAGGAGCGGGATCGGCCCCTCTTAGGCCCCCCCCGGCGCCCACGCCTGTTCCATCTCGCGGCGCAGCAGGACGGTGTCGTCGGTGTGGTCGATTTCGACGTCGGACCACCGGAGCTTGTCGCCGGCGGCGACCCGCTTGGTCAGCTTGACGCCGTGGGTCAGGCCGATGGGCAGCCCGCCCAGGGCCAGCGAGTCCGCCGCTCCCATCAGCTTGCCGTAGACGCACGCCCCGCCCTCGCCGTCGAGTACCTCTCCGGCCTTGAGGTCGCGCTTGGCGCAGGCCACCACGTCGCCCAGGAAGTCCCGCGCGGTGCCCGTCGCCTGGCCCAGCAGGCCGGCGTAATAGACGCTGATCCCGAGCTCCAGGCCGATCATGTGGTAGGGACGGTAGAACGCCGTGTAGCGGCCGCCGTCGCCGGTCGCCATGCCGTACTGGGAGAAGCAGCCGGCGGCGTAGTCCGAGGACGCCTCGAAGGTCACGTACACCCCCCAGCGCAGGTCCCTCTCGACCGCGCTGCCGTCGCGTTCCAGGCTGGAGACCACCTCCACCGTGCCCTTGTGGTGCAGGCACCCGCCGTCGGCCTCGGGGACCAGGACCCGGGCCAACTCATCGACCCCGACCGGCGGGAAGGCCAGCCCGTCGGGGGCCGGGGTCAGCCCGGTGGCGTTGGCCACCGCCGCCATCTCGATCGCCGACTTGGTGCCGTCGAGGAACGAGTTGAACATCTTCGGGTTCATGCCGGCGTCCGCCGCCTGTTCCGGGGTCAGCCCGTAGTGGTCCCACACCGTGTCCGGCGTCGAGGCATGGTACTCGGGCAGGTACTTGGTGCCCTTGCCGGCGCACACCACCTCGAAGCCCAAGGCCCGGGCCCAATCGACCTGCTCGCAGATCAGCGCCGGCTGGTCGCCGTAGGCCAGCGAGTAGACCACCCCGGCCGTCGCCGCCCGGCGGGCCAGCAGCGGCCCGACCAGGGCGTCGGCCTCGACATTGACCATGACGATGTGGCGGCCGCGCGCGAAGCAGGCCAGGGCGTGGGCGATGCCGGCCGCGGGGTCGCCGGTGGACTCGACCACCACCTCCAGACCCCCGGCGTTGATCAGCGCCCCGGGATCGTCGGTCACGCAGGTGCCCCCTTTGTCCAGGGCCTTGGCGAAGGAGGTCGCCCCATAGCGGTCCTGGGGCCAGCCGGCGGCGGCCAGCGCCTTGCGCGCCCTCTCGCGCGACAGATCGGCGACCCCCTGGACGTGCAATCCCGGGGTGTGAAGGGCCTGGGCCAGGAACATGGTGGCGAACTTGCCGGCGCCGATGACCCCGACCCGCAACGGCTTGCCCGCTTCGACCCGGGCGCTCAGCATGGAATGGAAATTCATGGGATGCTACAACCGCTCGACCATCAGCTTCTTGATCTCGCCGATGACCCGGCCCGGGTTGAGGCCCTTGGGGCAGACGTCGGTGCAGTTCATGATGGTGTGGCAGCGGTACAGCCGCATCGGGTCCTCGATCTCGTCGAGCCGGGCGCCCTTGTTCTCGTCGCGGCTATCGACGATCCACCGGTAGGCCTGGAGCAGCACCGCCGGCCCCAGGTAGCCCCTTTCCCCGTTCCACCAGAAGCTGGGGCAACTGGTCGTACAGCAGAAGCACAGGATGCATTCCCACAGGCCGTCGAGCCGGGCCCGGTCATCGGGGCTTTGCAGGCGTTCGCCGTCGGCGGGCGGCGGGGTGTCGGCCTGCATCCAAGGCTTGATGGCGGCGTACTGGGCGATCGCCGGGGTCAGGTCGCACACCAGATCCTTGATCACCGGCAGGTGGGGCAGCGGGTAGATGCGCACCGCGCCCTTGATGTCGGCGATCGGCTTGGTGCAGGCCAGGGTGTTGAGGCCGTCGATGCTGAAGGCGCACGACCCGCACACCCCCTCGCGGCAGGAGCGGCGGAAGGTCAGCGTCGAATCGATCTCGTCCTTGATCTTGATCAGGGCGTCCAGCACCATCGGCCCGCAGTCGTCGAGGTCGATCTCGAAGGTGTCCAGCCGCGGGTTCGAGCCGCTGTCTGGATCGTAGCGGTAGATCTTGAAGGCGCGGAGGTTGGCGGCCCCGGCGGGAGCCTTGTGGGTCTTGCCTTCGACGATCTTGGAATTGGCGGGTAGCGCGAATTCAACCATCTGCCTTGTCTCTTGGCTGGGGGGATCAGTAGACCCGCTCCTTGGGTTCGATGTAGGCGACCTCGTCGGTCAGCGTGTAGGTGTGCACCGGGCGGTAGTCCAACCTCACCTTGCCGGCGCCGTCGACCCATGACAGGGTGTGCTTCATCCAGTTCTCGTCGTCGCGCTCCGGGTAGTCCTCGCGGGCATGGGCGCCGCGGCTTTCCCGGCGGGCCTCGGCCGCGACCAAGGTGGTCTTGGCGCACAGCATCAGGTTCTCGAGTTCCAGCGCCTCCACCAGGTCGCTGTTCCAGATCAGCGAGCGGTCGGACAGCTGGATGTCGGCCAGGCTGGCCGCCACCTCGTCGATCCTGCGGCAGCCCTCGCTCAGCACGTCTTGGTCGCGGAACACCGCGGCGTTGGTCTGCATCACCCGCTGCATGTCGAGCCGGATCTCGCTGGTCCGGCGCGAGCCCGCCCCCTGGCGCAGCCTGGACAGGCGGTCCAGGGCCGTCGCGCAGGCGTCGGCCGGCAGAGCGGGATGGGGCGCCCCCGGTTGGATGATCTCGGCGGCGCGCAACGCCGCGGCGCGGCCGAAGACGACGATGTCGAGCAGCGAGTTGGTGCCCAGCCGGTTGGCGCCGTGGACCGAGGCGCTGGCGCACTCGCCGATCGCCATCAGGCCGGGGCACACGGCGTCCGGATCCTCAGCGGTCGGGCGCAACGCCTCGCCGTGGTGGTTGGTGGGGATGCCGCCCATGTTGTAGTGCGCGGTCGGGATCACCGGGATCGGCTCCTTGGTGGCGTCGACCCCGGCGAAGATCTTGGCGGTCTCTATGATCCCCGGCAGGCGCTCGTGCAGCATGTCGGTATCCAGATGCTCGAGGTGGAGGTAAATGTGGTCCTTGAGAGGGCCGACGCCGCGGCCCTCGCGGATCTCGATGGTCATCGCCCGGCTGGTCACGTCGCGCGAGGCGAGGTCCTTGGCGGTCGGCGCGTAGCGTTCCATGAACCGTTCGCCCTCGGCGTTGCTGAGCACCCCGCCCTCGCCGCGGGAGGCCTCGGTGATCAGGCACCCCACCCCGTAGATGCCGGTGGGGTGGAACTGGACGAACTCCATGTCCTGGAGCGGCAGCCCGGCGCGGACCGCCATCGCGTTGCCGTCCCCGGTGCAGGTGTGGGCCAGGGTGCTCGAGAAATAGGTCCGTCCGGCGCCCCCGGTGGCGAGCACCGTGACGTGGCCGCGAAACAGGTGGATGGCGCCGTCATCCAGGTTCCAGGCGACGACCCCGCGACAGGCCCCCTCGCCGTCCATCACCAGATCGAGCGCGAAGTACTCGTTGAAGAACTCGGTGTTGTGCTTGAGGCACTGCTGATACAGCGTGTGCAGGATGGCGTGGCCGGTGCTGTCGGCGGCCGCGCAGGCGCGCTCCACCGGCGCCTCGCCGTAGTTGCGCATGTGGCCGCCGAAGCGCCGCTGGTAGATGCGCCCGTCGGGCAGACGCGAGAACGGCACCCCGAAGTGCTCCAGCTCGTAGACCGCCGCCACCGCGTTGCGGCACATGTACTCGATGGCGTCCTGGTCGCCGAGCCAGTCGGAGCCCTTGACGGTGTCGTACATGTGCCACTGCCACTTGTCCTCGGACATGTTGCCCATCGCCGCCCCGACCCCGCCCTGGGCGGCCACGGTGTGGCTGCGGGTGGGGAAGACCTTGGTCACGCAGGCGGTCCGCAGTCCCGCCGCGGCCAGGCCGAGGGCGGCGCGCAGGCCGGCGCCCCCGGCGCCGACGACGATGGCGTCATAGGTGTGCTCGGTGATGTCGAACGATTGAGGCATCCCTGTCTAGTGTCCTGGATTAGACATATGGTACCCATACGATCGCCTTTCCCGCTTCCTCGGCAGGAAGGCGCGCGC
>CAZWEZ010000100.1:0-4791 GCA_964632795.1 uncultured Thalassospiraceae bacterium
CGTTTTCCCGGTCGCTGAGGCGGATCGGGTAATCGCCGGTGAAGCAGGCGTCGCAATACTGGGGATTGGCGGGGTCGCGGTCGCTCCCGCAGACCGCCCGGTAGAGGCCGTCGAACGAGATGAAGGCCAGCGAATCGACCCCGATATGGCGGCCCATGGCCTCGACGTCGAAGCTCCCGGCGAGCAGTTCCTCGCGCTTCGGGGTGTCGATGCCGTAGAAGCAGGAGTCGGTGATCGGCGGGCTCGAGATCCGCATGTGGATCTCGGTCGCACCGGCGTTGCGCACCATCTCGACGATCTTCGTCGAGGTCGTACCGCGGACGATCGAATCGTCGACCAGGACGATCCGCTTGCCCCGCAGGTAGGCGGCGTTGGCGTTGTGCTTGAGCTTGACCCCGAGGTGGCGGATCTGGTCGGTGGGCTCGATGAAGGTGCGCCCGACGTAGTGGTTGCGGATGATGCCGAACTCGAAGGGGATGCCGGAGCGTTCGCCGTAGCCGATGGCGGCGGGGACCCCGGAATCGGGGACCGGCACCACCAGGTCGGCCTCGACGTGGCTTTCGCGGGCCAGTTCGCGGCCGATGCGCTTGCGGACCTCGTAAACGTTCATCCCCTCGACGTTGCTGTCGGGGCGGGCGAAGTAGATGAACTCGAAGATGCAGAACCGCTGGCGGGCCTCGGCGAAGGGCTTGATGGAGCGCACCCCGTCGTGGTCGATGACGACGATCTCGCCGGGCTCTATGTCGCGCACGAACTGGGCGCCGGTGATGTCGAAGGCGCAGCTCTCCGAGGCCAGGATATGGGCCTCGCCGATGCGTCCCAGGACCAGCGGCCGGACGCCCAGCGGATCGCGGACCCCGATCAACTCGCGATGGGTCATGGCGACCAGGGAGTAGGCGCCCTCGATCTGCTTGAGGGCGTCGATCAGGCGCTCGACGACGCCCGAGAAGCTGCTGACCGCGATCAGGTGGATGATGATCTCGGTGTCCATCGTCGATTGGAAGATGCAGCCCCGGCTGATCAGCGAGCGGCGGGTGCCGTAGGCGTTGGTCAGGTTGCCGTTGTGGGCGATGGCCAGGCCGCCGAAGTCGAAGTCGGCGAACAGCGGCTGGACGTTGCGCAGCACCGTTTCGCCGGTCGTCGAATAGCGCACGTGGCCGATCGCCATGGCCCCGGGGAGCCGGTCGATGACCTGTTCCGAGTTGAAGTTGTCGCCGATCAGGCCGAGCGCCCGGTGGCTGTTGAAGTGCTTGCCGTCGAAGGAGACGATGCCGGCCGCCTCCTGGCCGCGGTGCTGCAGGGAGTGCAGGCCGAGCGTGGTATGGGCGGTGGCGTCGTCGTGGCCGAAGATGCCGAAGACTCCGCATTCCTCGCGCGGGCGGTCGTCGTCGAGGGGGTGGGATGTCAGCATGTCTAGTGGTCTAAGTCTAACATATGGTACCCATACGATCGCGTTTCCCGCTTCCTCGGCAGGAAGGCGCACGCCGGCGATGCCGGCACATCGGCAAGTGCGCCTGACGCCCCGAGGAAGCGGGAAAGGCGACCCTCCGGGCGGCTCTCCGAGTTCACCGGCGGCGTTGCGAGGCGCTTGTGATGGGCCGCCATCACGGCGCGCCACGCGCCTGGCCGGGTGAACTCGGAGAGCCGTCGTATGGGTACCATATGTTAGACTTAGACCACTAGTTCTTATACCTACTGGTTGCTGTCGATCAACCGTTCCATGTCCTGGCGTTCCTTGTCCCCGTAGCCGGAGGTCTCACCGGGCTCCTCGCCCTTGGCCCGGGGGTTCAGCATCTCGCTCCACACCTTGCGGGTTCGGTCGAATTGGAGGGCCTTGTCCCGGGCCTCCTCCAGCGCCGCGGCGTCGTCCTTGGGGACCAGCGACTTGATGATCTCCGAGCCCTCCTCGATCAGCGGCAGGCTGCGCGCCTCGAGCAGCCATTGGGGGCGCGGGTCCTGGTCTTCGGCCGTCTCCTCCTCGGCCGGCGACAGCACCCACACCGTTCCCAGGTAGACCAGGCAGACCAGCACCGCGCCGCGCAGCGCCCCGAACAGGAAGCCCAGCGAGCGGTCGAGCAGGTTGAAGGCGCTGGAGCGCATCAGCTTCGAGGCGCCGCGGGTGACCAGCGACAGGACCGCCGCGCTGACCACGAAGATGGCCACCCCGGCGCCGAGGTCGGCGACCAGCTCGATCGACACCAGGTCGCGGGCGTACGGCTTGAGGTAGGGAAAGCCGTAGATGGTGGCGAAGATGGCGCCGATCCACCCGGCCACCGCCAGCACCTCGTGGACGAAGCCCCGGGCATAGGCCAGCAGCGCCGAGATCAACAGCACGGCGACGACGCCGATGTCGGCGATGTTGATCTGCAGGTCATCCATGGCGCACCCGCTGTCCGGCCGCCGGGCTGAGCGTCGACAGAAGGTCCTGGAGGTGGTCGATCTCGGCGGTCTCGATGCCCTGCGTCCGGGGGGGGGCCTTGCGGCGGTGGGTGGCGGGGATGACGGCGCGGCGGAAGCCCAGCTTGGCCGCCTCCTTGAGCCTGAGCTCGGTGTGCGACACCGCGCGCACCTCGCCCGCCAGCCCGACCTCGCCGAAGATAACGCTCTCGGCGGGCACCGGGACGCCGCTGGAGGCCGAGGCCAGGGCGGCGGCGACCGCCAGGTCGGCGGCCGGTTCGCCGATCCTGAGGCCGCCGGCGACGTTGAGGTAGACGTCGTGGCCGGCCAGGGCCAGGCCGCAGCGGGCCTCGAGCACCGCCAGGATCATCGCCAGGCGCGCCGAATCCCAGCCGACCACGGCGCGCCGCGGGCTGGCCAGCGGCGAGGGCGCGATCAACGACTGGATCTCGACCAGCATCGGGCGGGTGCCCTCGATGCCGGCGAACACGGCGGCCCCGCTGACCTCGCCCTGGCGCTCGGCGAGGAACAGCGCCGAAGGGTTGGCAACCTCGGCCAGCCCGGCGTCCGTCATCTCGAAGACGCCGATCTCGTCGCTCGGCCCGAAGCGGTTCTTGACCGCGCGCAGGATGCGGAACTGGTGGGAGCGCTCGCCCTCGAAGTAGAGCACGGTATCGACCATGTGCTCCATCACCCGGGGGCCGGCGATCTGGCCGTCCTTGGTCACGTGGCCGACCAGGATCACGATGAAGCCCCGCCGCTTGGCCAGGCGGATCAGCTCCTGGGCCGAGGTCCGCACCTGGGCCACCGTGCCCGGCGCCGATTCCAGGCTGTCGACGAACATGGTCTGGATCGAATCGATGACCACCACCCGGGGGCCCTTGGGATCGTCCAGCGAAGCCACGATGTCGCGCACCGAGGTCGCGGCGGCCAGCTCGATGGGCGCCTCGGAGACCCCCAGGCGGGCCGCGCGCAGCCGCAACTGGTCGATGGACTCCTCGCCGGAGACGTAGGCGCAGCGTACCTCCTGGGCCAGCGCAGCGGTCACCTGGAGGAGCACCGTCGACTTGCCGATGCCCGGGTCGCCGCCGACCAGCAGCGCCGATCCCGGGACCAGCCCGCCGCCGCACACCCGGTCGAACTCGGCGATGCCGGTGGTCAGCCGTTGGAAGCCCTTGGATTTGCCGCTCATGGGGACGAAATCGATCCGCCGCCCCCGCCGGGCCCCCAGCCCCTTGGGCGCGGCCTCGGCGGGCACCTCCTCGACCAGCGCGTTCCAGGCCCCGCAGCCGTCGCACTTGCCGGCCCACTTGCGGTGGGCGGTGCCGCATTCTTGACAGACGTACTGGGTGGCGGCGCGGGCCAAACAACGCTCCTCGGTGCTTCCGGCGGGGCCCCCGTCGTTTACGGGATTCGACGCCCGAACACAAGGCGTCAATGCCCCGCCCCCCGCCGTTTCCTTGCGTCCCGCCCCGACTTCCTCTATAACGGGATGATGACCAAAAGACATCCACTTTGGCGACCAAGCACATTCGCCAGTGCCGCCCTGCCCTGCCTGCTCCTCCTGTTCCTCGCCCTCGCCGGCCCGGGAACCCCACGAGCGGCGGAAAACGCGCCCCCACCTGCCGAACAAGCCGAAATCCTCCACGGCCAGGACCGCCTGAGCCAGGACCTCGAACACCTGGACGAAACGACCAAACTCCGCCTCCAGGCCCTGGAACAGCGAATTGCCGACCAGGACAGGCGCATCGACCGTTTCCTGTCGTTGGCGGGATGGTTCGGCATCGGCATTACCCTTTTTGGCATCCTGATTGCCATCGCATCTGCTGTGTTTGGGATCATGACGTTCATTTCCGCCCGCGAACGGGCGTCGGAAGCCACCGTCGAATGGTTCAAGAAGAATGCGCCCGAAGCCCTGAAACCACTTATGGACGAGGCAAAGAAACAGATCGACGCACGGGTACAGGAGGCCGAGCGGCAAATCCAGGATACCTTGAATCGGGCCAAAAAACGCGCCGCGGAGATCGATGAGATATATAAACACTCCAGCCGTATGTTCTCCCAACGCGAAGACGCGAAAGTCTCACCGGACGACAAGAAGAAAATAGCACGCGACGTTCGGAAGATAACAGCCACCCCCCCCTCAGAACGGTCATTCTGGGATTGGGAATTGCTGGCGCTCTCGGCTTATTACAGAGACGATTTCGAGAAGGCTGCCGAGGCTTTCGATGCCGCCGTCGGCTCTAAGGAAGCCACCAACGCTCAAATCGCCAGGGCCCTGGCCTACAAGGGCGTGGCGCTGGGCAACGCAGGCAAGGAAGAAAAGGAGATCTCGGTTTACGATGAGGTATTGCGTCGTTTCGGCGATTCCGATGAACCGGCCTTGTTGGAGCA
>CAZWEZ010000100.1:4891-13891 GCA_964632795.1 uncultured Thalassospiraceae bacterium
ACGATGAGGTATTGCGTCGTTTCGGCGATTCCGATGAACCGGCCTTGTTGGAGCAGGTCGCCATGGCCTTAATCAACAAGGGCTTGACGCTGGGCAAGGCAGGCAAAGAAGAAGAGGCGGTCTCGGTTTTCGACGAGGTATTGCGTCGTTTCGGCAATTCCGACGAACCGGCCTTGCTGAAACGGGTCGTCATGGCTCTAGTCAACAAGGGCGTGGCGCTGGGCAATGCAGGCAAGGAAGAAGAGGCGGTCTCGGTTTTCGACGAGGTATTGCGTCGTTTCGGAGATTCCGATGAACCGGCCTTGCTGAAAGGGGTCGCCAGAGCCCTTGTCAACAAGGGCGCGGCGCTGCGCAAGGCAGGCAAGAGCGAAGAGTCAATCTCGGTTTACGACGAGGTATTGCGTCGTTTCGGTGATTCCGACGAACCGGCCTTGCTGGAACAGGTCGCCAAGGCCTTGAACGAAAGGGCGTTCGCGCGCCTGCGCCTGGCTAAACGATCTTGGCGGGCGTCCGGGAACGACAGTGAGGCGAGGGGGTTGCTGTCGCAGGCCCTGGCCGATGCCGATGCGGGCCTTGGGATCGAAGCAGGCCTTGGGATCGAAGCTGATAAACCAATCCTGCTCGGCAACAAAGGATATGCCCTGTTCCTTCTTGATAGGCAGGAGGAAGCCGAAGCGGTGTTGCGCCGGGCGCTGGATTTGGGCCGTGAGAAGCTACGTGACGCGGAACTGGAGGACGCGGACATCCACCCCTTGCCCCGGGACGAGGCGTTCAAAGTATTGATCCGGCGGCTGTGGGACGAGGTTTCGGGGAATTGATCGCATGGTCCCGATGGCGGTTCCGGGACTTTCCTCCGCGCACCTCCGCGCACCTCGGCGTCCTCAGCGGTTATTTTACCACAGAGAGCACAGAGGAAGAGAAAGCCACAGAGGGCACGGAGAAGCAGAAGGGAATGCGCTTGGCGCGACTTGGCTTTCGGGTGTGGCCACGATGGATGACGACGGGCGAGGTATCTCGGTGGCCTCTGTGGCTTTTTTTCTTTCTCTGTGATCTCTGTGTCGAATTACCCGGAAAAGTCACCCACGGTGCTGAATGGACGGGACGCGGGGCTCGATATTGGAGTCTACGCCCTCACCGCCATCTTGATCGGGCCTTCGGCGCGGCCGTTGATGAACTGGTCGACGTAGGGGTTGCCGGAGTCGTCGATGTCGCCGGTGGTGCCGGCCCAGATGATCTTGCCGTCATAAAGCATGGCGATGCGGTGGGCGATCTTGCGGGCGCTGGCCAAGTCGTGGGTGATCGACAGCGCGGTGGCCCCGACCTCGCGGGTGATCTTGACGATCAGGTCGTTGATGACGTCGGCCATGATCGGATCCAGCCCGGTGGTCGGCTCGTCGAAGAAGATGATCTCGGGATCGGCGGCGATGGCCCGGGCCAGGGCGACCCGCTTCTGCATGCCGCCCGACAGCTCGGCCGGGAACAGGGCGCCGGCGTCCGGTTCCATGCCGACCTGGGCCAGCTTGGCGACGGCGATCTCTTGAGCCTGGGGGCGGGTCACCTTCTTCTGGGCCAGCAGCCCGAAGGCGACGTTCTCCCACACCGGCAGGCTGTCGAACAGGGCCGAGCCCTGGAACAGCATCCCGAACTTGTCGTTGATCCTCTCGCGGCGGCGCCCGGAGACGCCGACCACCTCCTCGCCGTCGACCTCGATCGAGCCCCGCTCGGGGTGGAGCAGCCCCAGGATGCACTTGATCAGCACCGACTTGCCGATCCCCGAGCCGCCGATGACGACCAGCGATTCGCCGACCCCGACGTCCAAATCCAGGCCCTCCAGCACCACCTTGGGGCCGAAGGCCTTGTCGACGCCGCGCAGCCGGATCTTGGGACGGTCCTCGGTCATTTGGAGAAGAACATCTCGGTCAGGACGTAGTCGAAGCACAGGATCAGGATGCACGCCGAGACCACCGCGTTGGTGGTCGCCGTGCCGACCCCCTGGGCGCCGCCCTTGGAATGGTAGCCGTGGTAACACCCCATCAGGGTGACGATGAAGCCGAACACGGCGGCCTTGATCAATCCCGAGTAGACGTCCTCGGCGCGCAGGAAGTCGTAGGTATTCTGGAGGTAGTTGGCGGGGTTGAAGTCGAGCTTGTAGACCGCCACCAGGTAGCCGCCGAAGACGCCGATGACGTCGGCCACCAGGACCAGGAACGGGAACATCACCAGCCCGGCGATCAGGCGCGGCGCCACCAGGTACTTCATCGGGTTGGTGCTCAACGTGGTCAGGGCGTCGATCTGCTCGGTGACCCGCATGGTGCCGATCTCGGCGGCCAGCGAGGCGCCGATCCGCCCGGCCACCATGAGCCCGGCCAGCACCGGCCCCAGCTCGCGGGTGATCGACAGCACGACCACATTGGCGATCGCCCCTTCGGCCGAGAAGCGGGCGAACCCGGTGTAGCTCTGCAGGGCCAGCACCATGCCGGCGAAGATCGCCGTCAGGCCGACCACCGGCAGCGAGAAATAGCCGATGTCGAGCATCTGGCGGAGGATGATCCGGGGGTAGAACGGCGGCCGGGTGCTTTGGATCGCCGCCGAGCCGGTGAACACCGCCAGGCGGCCGGTGGTCGCCAGGAAGGCGATGAAGATGCGGCCGATGGGCTGGAGGACGTTCATCGGCCGCCGACGTAGACCCGGTGGTAGCGCGCCCCCAGGCCGGTCAGGACCTCGTTGGGGATGGTCCCGGCCTCGGCGGCGACGACGTCGATCGGGTTGTGGGGGCCGATCATGTCGACCATTACCCCGGGGCGGGCCGCGTCGGGGGCGACCCCGGAAACGTCGAGCGTGATCAGATCCATGGAAACGCGCCCCACAATCGGCACCCGGACGTCGCCGATATAACCGCCGCCGACGTTGCCCAGGGCCCGCGGATAACCATCGGCGTAACCCGCCGCCACGGTGGCGATTCGGCGGCCCCGGCCGGCCCGGTGGGTGGCACCATAGCCAACGGTCTGGGGGGTGTCAACGTCGCGGATTTGCAGGATTTTTGCTTGCAGACGAACGACTTGCGCCAGCGGATTGGGGGCCCCGGGGTTGGGCGATCCGCCGTACAGCGAGATCCCCGGACGGGCCAGGTCGAAGTGGTAGTCGGGGCCCAGGAAGATGCCCGAGGAGTTGACCAACGAGGCCTTGGCGGCCGGAATCGCCGGCCGGGCCCGGGCGAAGTCCTCGAGCTGGCGGCGGTTCATGGGGTGGTCGGGTTGGTCGGCGCAGGCCAGGTGGCCGATCGCGTAGGCGACTTCGATGCCGCTAAATCGCCGGGGCTCGTCGATCAGCACCGCGAGCTCGTCGGGCGGCAGCCCCAACCGGCACATCCCGGTGTCGATATGGATGTCGGCCGGCGGCGCGGGATCGCGCCGGGCGCTGAATTCGGCCCACGCCTCGATCTCGCCGAGGCTGCCGAGCACCGGCACCAGGCGGTGTTCGGCCAACGCCGGGGCGCTGCCCGGCAGCAGTCCGTGGAAGACGTGGATCCCGGCCCCGGGAAGCCGCCGGCGGAGCGCGATGCCCTCTTCGATGTGGGCGACGAAGAAGACCTCGCAGCCGGCCCCGGCCAGGGTCTCGGCGACCGTCTCCATGCCCAGGCCGTAGCCGTCGGCCTTGACCACCGCCGCGCACTCGGCGCCCGGTTGGAGGCGGTCGCGGAGCAGGCGGTAGTTGGCGGCCAGCGCCTCGAGGTCGATGGTCAGGATGGCGCCGGCGAGATCGGGACTGGGCATGAAGGTCGTCTAGTGGTCTAAGTCTAACATATGGTACCCATACGACGGCTCTCCGAGTTCACCGGCGGCGTTGCGAGGCGCTTGTGATGGGCCGCCATCACGGCGCGCCACGCGCCTGGCCGGGTGAACTCGGAGAGCCGTCGTATGGGTACCATATGTTAGACTTAGACCACTAGCCTGGGAACCTGTGGCTCCGGTCGAGGTTTCCGAAGCGGGTGAAGACGCCCTGGAACTGGAGCTGGATGTCGCCGATCGGTCCGTGGCGCTGCTTGGCGACGATGATGTCGGCGATGTTGCGTTTCTCGTTCAGCCGCTTTTCCCAACTTTCGAACTTGGCATGGAAGTGCTCGTCGGTCTCGCTCTGGTGCTGGATCGGCTTGTCGCGTTCCAGGTAGTACTCCTCGCGGAAGATGAACATGACCACGTCGGCGTCCTGTTCGATGGACCCCGATTCCCGGAGATCCGACAGTTGCGGGCGCTTGTTGTCGCGCTGCTCGACGGCGCGCGAGAGCTGGGACAGGGCCAGCACCGGCACGTTCAGCTCCTTGGCCAGGGTCTTCAGGCCGCGGGTGATCTCCGAGACCTCCTGGACCCGGCCGTCGTTGCGCGAGGTGGAGCTGGTGCCGATCAGTTGCAGATAGTCGATGACGATCAGGCCGAGCTGTTGCTGGCGCTTGAGCCGGCGGGCCCGGGTGCGCAGGGCGCTGACGGTGAGCGCCGGGGTGTCGTCGATGAACACCGGGATCTGGTGCAGGGTCTGGCTGGCGGCGACCAGGCGGGTGAACTCCTCGTTGGACAACTCGCCCTTGCGCATGCGGTCCGAGGAGATGTCGGACTGTTCCGACAGGATCCGGCTGGCCAGCTGCTCCGACGACATCTCCAGCGAGAAGAAGCCGACCACGGCGCCTTCCCGGCCCTTGCTGTCGGCGTAGGTCTTGGCCGCGTTGTAGGCGATGTTGGTGGCCATCGCCGACTTGCCCATCCCCGGCCGGCCGGCGAGGATCACCAGGTCCGAGGGGTGGAGACCGCCGAGCAGCTTGTCCAGGTCGTCGAGGCTGGTCGCCACCCCGGCCAGGCCGCCGTCGCGCTTGTGGGCGATCTCGGCCATGTTGATGGCCTTGAGCACCGAGTCCTTGAATGGCGCGAAGCCGCCCTCGTATTCGCCCTTGGTGGCGATGTCGTAGAGGGCTTCCTCGGCCTTCTCGATCTGGTCGGTGGCGGTTTCCTCGACCTCTCCGGCGAAGGCCTGGTTGACCATGTCCTCGCCGAGGCGGATCAGCTCGCGCTTCAGATGCAGGTCGTGGATGATGCGGCCGTACTCGCCGGCATTGATGACGGTGACCGCCGAGCCCAGCAGTTCGGCCAGGTAGGCGGGGCCGCCGATGTCGGCCAGGGTCTCGTCCTGCTCGAAATACCGCTGCAGGGTGACGTTGTCGGCGAGCTGGCCGCGCTCGACGAGCTTGGCGCAGGCCTCGAAGACGCGGCCGTGCTGGCCGACCACGAAGTGCTCGGGGCGCAGGAACTCGGAAACCTTCTCGAAGGCCTTGTTGTCGAGCAAAATGGCGCCGAGCAAGGCCTTTTCGGCCTCCAGGTTGTGGGGCAGGGTGCGGAATACCGATGACGCCTGGGCGGTGTCGGAGAGTTCGGGTGTCGAGAGGACGCTCGAAGGACGGGTGGTGGAGGTCGTCGCCATGGCCGGCGAGATTACGCCATCATCGCGCTCCACCCACCATGTGTATTACGGGGAAAACGTGGAAAACAGGATTTTTTTTCAGGCCGCCCGGAGGCCGGCGTTGTCGGCCTTGTCGCCGGGCCGGGCGCGGTCCGCCACCATGTAGTCGCGGGTCAGCGGCACCGCGTCCTGATTCTTGGCGAGCTGGATCTGGAAGACGACGTTGCGCAGGTAGCGGAACGAGACCTCGCTGACCGCCAGGTAGTACTCCCACATCAGCGCGAAGCGTTCGTCGTACAAATCGACGACCTGTGCGCGGTTGGCCAGGAACCGGGTGCGCCAATGACGCAGGGTGTCGGCGTAGTGGAGGCGCAGGATCTCGATGTCGGTGATCCACAGGCCCGATTTCTCGATCGACTTGGCGATCTCCGAGAGGGCCGGGATGTAGCCGCCCGGGAAGATGTACTTGCGGATCCACGGGTCGGTGACCCCGGGACACTCGGCCCGGCCGATGGTGTGCAGCAGGGCCACCCCGTCGTCCCTGAGCAGGTCGTTGAGCTTGGCGAAGAACTCGTCGAAATGACCGATGCCGACGTGTTCGAACATACCGACCGAGACGATGCGGTCGTAGGTGTCGTCGAGGTGGCGGTAGTCCTCGTGGATGAAACGGACCCGGTTGGACATCCCGGCGTCGATCGCCCTCAGTTCCCCGACCTTGTACTGCTCGGTGGACAGGGTCACCCCGGTGACGTCGACTCCGTTCTCGCCGGCCAGGTGGAGGGCCAGTCCGCCCCACCCCGAGCCGATGTCGAGGACCTTGTGGTCCGGCTCCAGCAGCAGTTTGGCGGCGATGTGGCGGCGCTTCTTCTCCTGGGCCAGTTCCAGGTCCTCGTCGCCGCCCTCGAAGTAGGCGCACGAGTACTGGCGGTCGGTGTCGAGGAAAAGGTCGTACAGCGCCCCGGAAAGGTCGTAGTGGTGGGAGACGTTGTCGCGGGCGGCGCCGACCGGGTTGAACTGGTGAAGGCGCCGCAGGACCAGGCCCAGCGGAGCGAAGTACCTCTCCATCGGGTGCAGGCCGACGGTCTGGGCGTTCATGGCCGACAGTTCGAGGAGGTCGTAGATCGTGCCGTCCTCGACGGTCAGCTTTCCGTCCATATAGGCCTCGCCGAGGCTCAGCGCGGGGTTGAGGAACAGCCGCCAGTGCAGGGACTTGTCGTGGAAACGGATGGTCAGCGACGGTCCGCCGTCCCCCCCGAAGGCGTGGCGCCGGCCGGCGGCGTCGATGACTGCCAATGTCCCCACTTGGAACAGGTGGTTGCACAGTATCGAAAACAACAACGTTCCCCCCCCCACTCCTGGTGTTCGGTCGGACGGCATTCCCCGTCCGACGACAAGGTTCGGGAAGACGTCGGCTAGACTAGCACAAACCGGTATTGTTGAAAAAGCGACTTTTATGCCCGTGGCGTGACCGGGCGCAGGTTATTACGGTTTCCCGGTATCTTCGGCCTCGGGGGCATCCGCGGGTGGTTTCCCGCCCGCCGCCGGGGACGGCTCGTCGTGCGGCTTGTCGACCAGTTCCTCGGGGATTTCCTCGAAGAATTTCTCGGGCGCCGGGGCGTCGCCCTCGGCGGCCCGGGCTTCCTCCTCGCGGGGTTTGGCCTTGTGGGGCGCCGGCCTGGCTTCCTCTTCCTCCTCGAGGCGGACCACGGCGCGGCCGGTCCTGGCCTGGATCGCGGCCTCCTCCTCGGAGCGCGCGACGTTGACGGTGACCATCATCGACACCTCGGGGTGGAGGTCGACGCGCACCCCGTAGACGCCGAGCGCCTTGATCGGATGGGCCAGCTGGATCTGGCCGCGCTCGACGGTGAACCCGGCATCGGTGACCTCCTTGGCGACGTCGCGCACGGTGACCGACCCGTAGAGCTGGCCCGCCTCGCCGGCCTGGCGGATCAGCGCCACCGACAGCCCGTCGAGCTTGGCCGAGACCTTCTCGGCCTCTCCGCGGCGCTCGAGGTTGACCGCCTCGAGCTGGGTGCGCTGTTCCTTGAAGCGCAGGCGGTTGTCTTCGGTGGCGCGCAGGGCCTTCTTCCGGGGGAGCAGGAAATTGCGGGCGTAGCCGGGCTTGACGTCGACCACGTCCCCCATCTGTCCGAGCTTCTCGATGCGTTCCAAAAGGATGACTTCCATCATTCAACTCCCGATGCGCCGCCGGGATTCGCGAAGCGCTTGCGCAGCCCGACCCACTGTTCG
This sequence comes from uncultured Thalassospiraceae bacterium, assembly GCA_964632795.1. Taxonomy (GTDB): domain Bacteria; phylum Pseudomonadota; class Alphaproteobacteria; order Rhodospirillales; family 2-02-FULL-58-16; genus CAZWEZ01. The sequence continues at coordinate 12,587 of CAZWEZ010000100.1, forward strand.
ATCAATCCCACTCCGGCGACCGTCATGGCGAGCGCCTTGGAGAACACTAGTATCAAATAAAAAACCGTCAATAGCATGCCCGGAAAGGTCACCCTGCGGGCCACGGCGTGGACCACCGCCAGCCCCAGCAGGAAAAATGGCAGAAGCAGAAGCAAGACCAGGTTGCGCCCGATATACTCCATTTCCCACGGTCCCAGCAACGCCATGACGGCGGCACCGACCAGCAGCCACGAGAACCAGTCGGGCAGTTCCAGATCGGCGACTGAAAAGTCCGGCCGCAGGTTGCGCCCCAGGCGTCTCAGGATCGACTGGGCGAGGGCCACGTTGAGGACCGTCACCATAACCCAGAAGATGCCGATGAAGCCCGGGAACGGCGGCGCCAGGACGGCGACGATGTCGTTGCGGTCGGCCGCGTCGGCGTTCGGCATCACCGCCGAGACGAAGGTCCCCAGGTAGTCGGCGATCAGGGCGCGGATGCCGCCCTCGTGGCCGGAGCCGAGGACCGCGGTGATGAGGATCCCCGCCGCCGCCAGGGCGGTCAGCGAACACAGGATCGAGCCCGCGGGATACCACAGAGGCCGGCCGTCGGCGGCGGTCCCTTGCTTCAGCGCCTGTCGGGTCACCAGCCAGGCGGGCAGGGCATGGATCAACCCCCAGAGGCCGCCCGCCATCATCCCGCCCAACACGCCGGCGACCAGGAAACCGCCGGCGCAGGCCATCGAAGCCGCCCTCGGCCCCGAGCTCAGGCCGACCAGCAGCAGCGGCAGCGGCGCCAGATAGACCACCGGCAAGGCGCCCGCCGATCCACTCAGGAAGACGGCCATCGAGGCCATGGCGCTGAGCGCGCCGCCGGCCAATGCAATCAGGGTTTCCCTGGACATCGTACTCTCTCGGAGGCATCCCTTCGGTGTCCTCGCGTCATCGCCATGTGAGCCGCCGATGAGGTCCCGGCGCCCGAACGCCTACTTGACGATAAAGGGCAACAGGGCCAGGAAGCGGGCCCGCTTGATGGCCTTCGCCAGCTCGCGCTGCTTCTTGGCCGAGACCGCGGTGATGCGGCTGGGCACGATCTTGCCGCGTTCCGAGGTGTAACGCTGCAGGAGCCTGATGTCCTTGTAGTCGATCTTGGGCGCCTTGGCGCCTGAAAACGGGCAGGTCTTGCGGCGCCGGAAGAACGGCCGCCGGCCGCCGCCGCCGCCGGAATTCCTGGGTGGGGGGCTCATTCCTTACCTCCGGTCTTGGGGGCGTCTTCGGTCGCCGGCTGGGGGGCGGTCGCTTCGGGGGCGTCGGCTTTGGGGGCGTCGG
>CAZWEZ010000101.1:0-13503 GCA_964632795.1 uncultured Thalassospiraceae bacterium
CGACGTTCCGTGGCGCCTTCTGGCGGGCCCCAACCTGGATGACGCCCGGCTGGCCCGGCTGGCCGCCAAGGCCCCGCCCGGAATCACCGTCGAGCGCAACCGGCCCGACTTCCCGGTCCTGCTCGCCAACTGCGCCCTGTCGATTTCCCAGGGCGGCTACAATACCGTCATCGACGTCCTGGGGGCCGGGGCACGGGCCGTCGTCGTCCCCTTCGCCGAGGGCGGCGAGAACGAACAGGGGTTCCGGGCCCGCCGCCTCCAGCAGCGGGGACTGGTGCGGGTCCTGGACGCCGGCCGGCTGTCGCCGCCGACCCTGGCCCGGGCGGTCGACGAGGCGATGGAATCGCCGCCGCCGCCGGCCGCCGGGGGAATCGACCTCTCGGGCGCCGCGACCACCGCCACCATCGTCGCCGGAATGGCCGGCTAGCGTTTGTCCTGGACTTGCCCTATAAGGTGCCCGTTATCGGGACCTAGAGGCCACCGGGAAAGCAGGTTACATGGAAAACGGAATATTCAAATACATATTCCGCTACAGCAAGAACCAGCAAGTATTCTTGCTGGTATTGACGATGCTATCTTTTCCATTCCTCTACGTCTCCTACGAGGTTCCCAAGATCATCATCGACGAGGCGATCGGCGGGAGCCTTTTCCCGAAATCGTTTTTAGGTTTCGAATTCGAGCAGCTTCCTTATCTGTGGGTCCTGTGCACGATCTTCCTCGCCCTGGTCTTCTTCAACGGCGGCTTCAAGTTCTTCATCAACGTCTACCGCGGGGTGGTCGGCGAACGGATGCTGCGCCGGCTGCGCTACCAGCTGATCAGCCGGGTCATCCGCTTCCCCCTGCTCCACTTCCGCACCATCTCCCAGGGCGAGATCGTCTCCATGGTGACCGCCGAGACCGAGCCGCTGGGCGGCTTCTTCGGCGACGCCCTCTCGCTCCCCGCCTTCCAGGGGGGCACCCTGCTGACCCTGCTGGTCTTCATGCTGGTCCAGGACCCCATCCTGGGGGGGGCGGCGATCATGCTGTATCCGATCCAGGCGTGGCTGATCCCCAAGCTCCAGCGCCAGGTCAACCGGCTGGCCAAGGAGCGGGTCCGAAACGTCCGCAAGCTGTCCGAACGGCTCGGCGAGTTGGTCTCCGGGGTGCCCGATATCCACGCCCACGACACCGCCCAATACGAGCTGTCCGACTTCAGCCACCGCCTGGGCGCCATCTTCGACGTCCGCTACCAGATCTACCGCAAGAAGTTCCTGATCAAATTCCTCAACAACTTCATCGCCCAGTTGACGCCGTTCTTCTTCTTCTCGATCGGCGGCTACCTGGTGATCAACGGGTCCCTGACCTTCGGCGCCCTGACCGCCATCCTGATCGCCTACAAGGACCTCGCGGGGCCGTGGAAGGAGCTCCTCTCCTACTACCAGCGCATGGAGGACGCCCGCATCAAGTACGACCAGCTTGTCGATCAGTTCCAGCCCCCCGACATGTTCGACGAACACCTGCTCGAGCCCCGGCGCGAGGCCGAAGAGACGATCGACGGCCCGCTGGTCGCCAGCAACCTGTCGCTGGAGGTGGACGAGGGGAACCGGGTGGTCGACGGCGCTTCGTTCCAGTTCGGCACTTCCGAGCACGTCGCCCTGGTCGGCCCCGGCGGCCTCGACAAGTCGGCGCTGGCACAACTGCTGGCCCGTCTGGTGAAGCCGTCGGGCGGCAACATCTCGATCGGCGACAAGAGCCTGGCCGCGCTCCCCGAGGCGGTCACCGGGCGCCGCCTGTCCTACGTCGACCAGGAAGCCTACATCCGTTCCGGGACCATCCGCGACGTCCTTCTCTACGGCCTCAAGCACCACCCGATGCGCGACGCCGAGGGCGACGAGGAGGCGCTGGACGAGCGCCAGAAGAGGATCCAGGAGGCGTCCCTGTCCGGCAACAGCCCGTTTGACATCGCCGACGACTGGATCGACTACGGCGCCGCCGACGCCACCACCCCGGGCGAGTTGACCGGCAGCCTGATCCGCGCCCTCGGCGCGGTGGGGCTGGAAGACGACGTGTTCGAGCTGGGGCTGCGGCGGATCGTCGATCCCGGCGACTACCCCGCGCTGACCGAAGGGGTGCTCGAGGCCCGCTCGGCGGCCGCCGGCAGGCTGCGCGATCCGGCGCTCGCCGGCCTGGTCGAACCCTTCGACACGGAGCGCTTCAACTCCAACGCCTCGGTGGCCGAGAACATCCTGTTCGGGACCCCCGTCGATGCCACGTTCGACATCGAGACCCTGGGCGCGAACTCCCACGTCCTGGGGGTGCTGGACAAAGTCGGCCTCGCCGGGAGGTTCCTCGAGATCGGCCGTTCGGTGGCCGCCCTGATGGTCGAGCTGTTCCGCGACCTGCCGCCCGGCCACGAGTTCTTCGAGCGCTTCGGTTTCATCGACGCCGACGACCTGCCGGAGTTCCAGCGCATCCTCAACCACGCCGCGACCCTCGGCCTGGACGGCCTCGAGGAGGCCGACCGGGCCCGCCTCACCGACCTGCCGTTCAAGCTGATCCCGGCCCGCCACCGCATCGAAATGATCGACGACGAGATCCAGCAACGGCTGCTCGAGGCCCGCCGCGTCTTTGCCCAGACCCTGCCCGACGACCTGCGTTCCTCGATCGCCTTCTTCGAGGCCGACAGCTACAACACCGCCAGCTCCATCCAGGACAACATCCTGTTCGGCAAGATCGCCGGCGACAAGGCCGAAAGCGCGACCCGTATCGGCGAGCTGCTGGCCGAGGTGATCGACGAGTTGGGGCTGCGCCAGGCGGTGCTCGAGGTGGGGCTCGATTTTAACGTCGGCATCGCCGGCAAACGCCTGTCGGCGGCGCAACGGCATAAACTGGCGATCGCCCGCTGCCTGGTCAAACGGCCACAACTGTTGATCTTCAATCAGGCGGCGGCCGCCCTCGACGCTTCCTCCCAGGCTGACATGCTGGACAACGTCAGGAGGGAAATGAAGGACCGTGGCCTGATCTGGATTGACAATGCGATCACCGAAGACGCCGATTTCGACCGGGTGTTGGAGGTGGAACGGGGCAAGGTCACCGAGCAGACTGCCCGTCAGCCGGCTCCTCGGCCGGCGGCGACGACCGAGGGGCCACAAGCCGAAGCCCCATCCACCGAGCCCCAGGAGATAACCGGAGGCCTCAGCGAAGAAACCGCTCTGCTGGCCGAAATCCCATTCTTCGCGGGCATCGAACGCTCGAAGCTGAAACTGCTCGCCTTCACCAGCCAGCGGCAGGTTTTCGAGCCGGAGCAATACCTTATCAATCAGGGCGACATGGCCGATGCCGCCTACATGATCGTCGAGGGCAGCGTTGAGATCATTGTCAACACCTCGCTGGGTCTGAAGACGGTGGCCACCCTGCGCAGAGGGGATTTGATCGGCGAGCTGGCCCTGCTGTGCGACGCGCCCCGCACGGCCAGCGTCAAGGCCTGCGAAAAGGTCAGCGTGCTGAGCATCGCCAAGGACACCTTCCTGACCCTGATCCAGGACAACAACGAGGTCAGCTTCAGCCTGACCCGGATTCTTGCCAACCGCTTCGAAACCATGATGCGCACTTTCGGCGGCGGCCATGCGTTATATGACGAAACCACCGGACTTCCCAATCGGGACCTGTTGAAGGACCGCCTCAAGCACATGGCCGTCGCCGACAAGCGCGAGGGAAAGGTGTCGGCGCTGATCGTGATCAAACTGGAGGACCTGGCGGCCAAGTTCGACGGCGGCGATCAGGCCATCGTCGACCAGCTGCTCAAGGACATCGCGCTCAGGCTGCGGAACTGCCTGCGCGAGGCCGACACCCTGGCCCGCCTCGAAGGCTTCGGCTTCGGCATCATCGCCAACGCCAGCACCAGCAACGTCGACGCCGAAATAGTGACCCAGCGGATCGCCAAGGCAATGGCCGATCCCTTCACCGCCGGCAGCAAGAAGATCTACCTCAAGGAGGGATTCAATTTCGAGACCTACCCGCTGACCGAAGAAAACCTCAGCCTGGCCGATGAGATCCTGTGATGGAGGGGAGGGGACGGTGACCGGCTGGCGCGACCTCGAGCGTGAATTGGATGCCTGGGAAACGGACGGCCGGGCCGCCACCCTGTGGTGGCGGGACGACGACGCCGTCCGGGTGAGCGACCCCCTGGAGCGGCTCCTCGGGATGAGCGAGGCGAGTCGGACCCCGATCGCCCTGGCGGTGGTGCCCCGCGACGCCGAACCGGCGCTGGGCGAGCGGCTGGCCGGCCACCGGCTGTGTTCGGTCCTCCAGCACGGCTACGCCCACCTCGACCGGGCCCCGGCAGGGGCCGGGAAGTCCGAGTTCCCGGCGCATCGGGACCGCCGCCGGATGCTCTCGGAGCTGGCCGAGGGCCGCAACAGCTTGATCCGCTTCGAGCGCGCCCTGCCGGTGCTGGTGCCGCCGTGGAACCGCATCGACCCGGGCCTGCTGCCGGCCCTGCCGGGGATCGGCCTGAGGGCGGTCTCCACCTACAAGGCGCGCAAGGCCAGGCATCCGGCGCCGGACGTGAGCTGCACCAACACCCACGCCGACATCGTCGATTGGCCCTGCGAGCGCCGGTTCGTCGGCCTCGGCGCCGCCCTCGACCTGGTGGTCGGGCACCTCTCGGCACGGCGGCGCGGGACCGTCGACGCCGAGGAGCCGACCGGGCTTCTGACCCATCACCTGGTCCACGACGAAGCCTGCTGGGACTTCCTCGGCGAGTTCGTGGCCCGGGTCCGCTCCCACGCTGCGGCGCTGTGGCTCGGCGCCCGGGAGGCGTTCTGGCCATGAGCATCCATGCCTACCCGTTGCGGGCCGTGCTCGGCGATTACGCCTGCTCGGCCGCCGGCCTGGCGTCGTGCGGGGCGCTTCTGGCGCTGGGGCCGGCCCATCCGGCGATGACCGTCGTGCTGGGGGTCCTGTTGATGCTGTTCGCCGTCCACGCCCTGCGTACGGTGCGCCGCAACCTGACCCGATTCGAGGTCGACGACGAGCGGATCGCAAGCCGCGGACCGAGGCCCGGCGCCCTCGCCTGGGACGACCTGAGCCAGGTCCGGCTGGCCTACTATTCGACCCGCCGCGACGGCTCCAAAGGCTGGTTGCACCTCAGCCTTGCCGGCGACCGCCGCCGCCTCGGCCTCGATTCCAGCCTCGACGGGTTCACCGAGGTCGCGGCCCGGGCGGCCGCCGCGGCGGCCGCCAACGGGCTTTGGCTGGATGCCGCCAGCGCCGCCAACTTCGCCGCCATGGGCATCGACGGCGGGAGGGCCCGGAGGTGAGCGACCTGCTGCGAGTGAGCGACCTCAAGGTGGAATTCCACACCCCGGCCGGGGTGGTCACCGCCCTTGACGGGGTCTCGTTCCGCGTCCGCGCCGCCTCGACGATGGCCCTGGTCGGCGAGTCGGGGTCCGGCAAATCGGTCGCCGCGCAGGCGATCCTCGGCATCCTGCCGCGCTCGGCGCGCATCGCCGGGGGCTCGATCCTGTTCGCCGATCCCCAACGCCACGACGAGACCATCGACCTCGTCGCCCTCGACCCCGACGGCCGAAGCTACCAGGCCATCCGCGGCGACCACATCTCGATCATCTTCCAGGAGCCGATGACCTCGCTGTCGCCGCTGCATACGATCGGCGATCAGGTCGGCGAGGCGCTTCACCTGCACCGCGAGGTGGGCCGCGGCGCCGGTCGCGAACTGACCGTCGAGATGCTGCGCATGGTCGGCTTCCCCGACCCCAAAGGGGCCTACGACACCTACCCCTTCGAGCTCTCGGGGGGGCTGCGCCAGAGGGCGATGATCGCCATGGCCCTGATCTGCCGCCCGGCGCTGCTGATCGCCGACGAGCCGAGCACGGCGCTGGACGTCACCATCCAGGCCCATATCCTCAAGCTGATCCAGGACCTCCAGAGCGAACTCAAGATGGCGGTGCTGATGATCACCCACGACCTCGGCGTGGTCGCCAACATCGCCGAGGAGGTGGTGGTCATCCACGGCGGCCGGGTGATGGAGAGCGGAACCCTGGAGGACATCTTCGAGAACCCGGGCCATCCCTACCTCAAGGCGCTGCTGCGCGCCGTCCCCCACTTCGGCATGAAGCCGGGGGAACGGCTGGTCCCGTTGCGCGAGATCGGCCCCCAACGGGCCCACCTGCTGGCCGACCGGGCGTCCCCCGGAACGGACGACGACGCCGACGACGGCCCGCTGCTCGAGGTCCTGAACGTCACCAAGAGCTTCACCACCCGCAAGGGAAGCGGGTTCTTCGCCATGGCGACCCCGGAGACGGTGCGCGCCGTCGACGACGTCAGCCTGACCATCCACCGCGGCGAGTGCCTGGGCCTGGTCGGCGAGAGCGGCTGCGGCAAGACCACGCTGTCGAAGATCATCCTCAGGGCGATCGACGCCGACAGCGGCCGGGTGCTGTTCAACGGCGGCGGGCGGCCGGTCGATCTGCTGGGCCTGGACGACCGCCAGATGGTGCCCCTGCGCCGCCGCATCCAGTACATCTTCCAGGACCCGTTCGGCTCGCTCAATCCGCGGATGACGGTGTTCGACATCCTGTGCGAGCCGCTGATCATCCACAAAACCTGCGACGCCGCCGGCTGCCGCGAGGTGGTCAGCGAACTGATGCGCCTGGTCGGCCTCGATTCGCGGTGCCTCAACCGCTATCCGCACTGTTTCTCGGGCGGCCAGCGTCAGCGCATCGGCATCGCCCGGGCGCTGGCGCTCAAGCCCGACCTGTTGATCTGCGACGAGCCGGTGAGCGCGCTGGACGTCTCGATCCAGGCCCAGATCCTCAACCTGCTCAAGGACCTCCAGGAGGAACTGGGGCTGACCTACCTGTTCATCTCCCACAACCTGGCGGTGGTCGACTACGCGGCCGACCGGATCGCCGTGATGTGCGCCGGGCGGCTGGTCGAGGTGGCGCCGGGCAGGGTCCTGTTCGAGGACCCGGCGCATCCCTACACCCGGGCCCTGGTCTCGGCGGTGCCCTTCCCCGATCCCGGACGCCGCCTCGACTTCTCGGCGCTGATGGAGGGCCGGGCCTCCGATCCGGCGGCCTGGCCGGCGCCGTTCGACGCCGTGGACGGCTGCGAACCGTCCCTCATCGACCTCGGCGACGGCCATTACGTGCGATCTCGCGAGGCCACGCCATGAGCCTGCTGCGGTCGATCGCGGCGCTGGCCGTGCTGCTGGCGGCGCTCCCCGCCGGGGCCGGACAAGGCCCCTACATCGACTCCCCGATGCTCGCCGAACGAGTCGCCGCCGGGACCCTGCCGGCATTGCAAAGGCGCCTGCCCGATACCCCGTCGGTGGCCGACCTGAACCGCCCCGGGTTCGGTCCCGGGCGCCACGGCGGCAGTCTCAGGATGCTGATGGGGCGAGCCAAGGACATCCGTATGATGGTGGTCTACGGCTACGCCCGGCTGGTCGGCTACGACCGCGACTTCAACCTCCAGGCCGACATCCTGGAGGACTACGAGGTCTCCGAGGGCCGTATCTTCACCTTGCACCTGCGCCGCGGCCACCGGTGGTCCGACGGCCATCCCTTCACCACCGAGGACTTCCGCTACTACTGGGAGGACATCGCCACCGATCCGGAGATGTCGCCGGCAGGTCCGCCCCGGGTGCTGCTGGTCGACGGCGAGGCGCCGCACTTCGAGATCATCGACGAGGCCACCGTGCGCTATACGTGGTCGAAACCAAACCCCTTCTTCCTCACCGCGCTGGCCGGGGCCAGCCCGCTTTACATCTACCGCCCGGCCCATTACCTCAAGCGCTTCCACCAGCGCTACGCGGAGCCCGAGGAGCTGGCCCAGCTGATCGAGGACGAGGGACAGCGCAACTGGGTGGCGCTGCACTTCCGCAAGGGCCGCCAGTACAAGAACACCAACCCCGAGCTGCCGACGCTCCAGCCGTGGGCGATCGTCACCAAGCCGCCGGCCGACCGCTTCGTGTTCGAGCGCAACCCCTACTACCACCGGATCGACGCCGACGGCCGCCAGCTCCCCTACATCGACCGGGTGGTGATGACGATCGCCAGCTCCAAGCTGATCCCGGCCAAGACGGGGGCCGGGGAATCGGACCTCCAGGCCCGCAACCTGATGTTCAACAACTACACCTTCATCAAGCGGGGGGAACGGCGCAACGGCTTCTCGGTGCACCTGTGGAAGTCCGCCAAGGGCTCGCAGATGACCCTGTACCCCAACCTCAACACCAAGGACCCCGTTTGGCGCCGGCTGTTCCGCGAGACCGACTTCCGGCGCGCCCTGTCGTTGGCCATCAACCGCCACGAGATCAACCAGGCGATCTACTTCGGCCTGGCCCTGGAGTGCAACAACACGGTGCTGCCCCAAAGCCAGCTTTACCGCCCCGAGTACGCCACGAAATGGACCGCGTTCGACCTCGAGGAGGCCAACCGCCTGCTCGACGGGCTGGGACTCACCGAACGCAACGACCGGGGCGTGCGCCTGCTGCCCGACGGCCGGCCGATGAACATCATCGTCGAGACCGCCGGCGAGGACACCGAACAGACCGACGTCCTGGAGCTGATCCGCGACAGCTGGCGCCAGGTCGGCATCCGGCTGTTCACCAAGCCGCTGCAGCGCGAGGTTTTCCGCAACCGCATCTTCGCCGGCTCGACCCTGATGTCGGTGTGGTTCGGGCTCGAGAACGGCGTGCCGACCGCCGATACGAGCCCCCGGGACCTGGCCCCGACCAGCCAGCACCAGCTGCAATGGCCGAAATGGGGCCAGTACTACGAGACCAGCGGCAAGGCCGGGGAAGCGGCCGACCTGGAGGTGGTCCAGCGGCTGTCGCGGCTCAACACCGAATGGCGGATGTCGGTCGACCGCAAGCGCAAGCAGGAGATCTGGCACGAGATGCTGGGCATCCACGCCGACCAGGTCTTCACCATCGGCCTGATCGCCGGCGTCCCCCAGCCGGTGGTGGTCTCCAACCGCCTGCGCAACGTTCCCATCGACGGGATCTACAACTGGGACCCCGGCGCCCACTTCGGGATCTACCGCCCAGACACCTTCTGGTTCGCCGGCGACGCCGACCAGGGACAGGACTGACGCGGTGTTCGAATACCTGATCCGCCGCTTGCTGGTCATGGCCCTGACGCTGGTCGCCATCAGCATGCTGGTCTTCGTCATCATCCAGCTGCCGCCGGGCGACTACCTGACCACCTACCTGGCCGAACTGGAAAGCCAGGGCGAGATGGTGCCCCCGGAGAAGATCGATTTCCTGCGCCACCAGTACGGCCTCGACAAGTCGATGGCCGAGCAGTACCTGATCTGGGCCTTTGGCCTGCTGCAGGGCGACCTGGGGTATTCGTTCGAATTCAGCCTGCCGGTCAGCGAGGTGGTCGGCGACCGGCTGTACCTGTCGATGTTGCTCAACTTCACCACCATCCTCTTCATCTACCTGGTGTCGTTCCCGATCGGCGTCTACTCGGCGACCCACCAGTACAGCTGGGGCGACCACGGCCTGACCCTGATCGGCTTCCTCGGCCTGGCGACGCCCAACTTCCTGCTCGCCCTGGTCCTGCTGTACCTGGCCAACGTCGCCTTCGGGACCTCCATCGGCGGGCTGATGGACGACGTCTACATCAACCAGCCGTGGACCGTGGACAAGGCGCTGTCGGTGCTCGAGCACCTGTGGGTGCCGGTGGTGGTGATCGGCACCTCGGGCACCGCCGGCATGATCCGCCGGCTGCGCGCCAACCTGCTCGACGAGCTCCAGAAGCAGTACGTGGTCACCGGCCGGGCCAAGGGCCTGCCCCCGGGGCGGCTGCTGATCAAGTACCCGCTCAGGATGGCGCTCAATCCGTTCGTCGCCGACATCGGCTCGATGCTGCCCCAGGTGGTGTCGGGCTCGGTCATCGTGTCGACGGTGATGTCGCTGCCGACCACGGGGCCGATGCTGCTCGGCGCGCTGCAGAGCCAGGACATGTTCCTGGCCGGCTCGTTCCTGATGTTCCTGGCGGTCCTGACGGTGATCGGGATGTTCCTCTCCGATCTGCTGCTGGCGGTGCTCGATCCGCGCATCCGCTTCGCCGGGGGGGCCCGGCAATGAGCGCCCGACTCCCCCACTTCGTCTCCGAGGCGCCGTTCGACCCCTACCACGTGGAGACCCTGACGGCGGACCAGGAACGCTACTACATGGCCTCCCAGTGGCGCATGATGTGGTGGCGCTTCAAGCGCCACAAGCTGGCGGTGGCGGCGGCGATCGTGCTGGTTCTGAGTTTCCTGTCGATCGTCATCACCGAGGTCCTGGCGCCCTACGACCTGCACAGCCGGCATACCGACTTCATCTACGCCCCGCCCCAGACCGTCCACCTGTTCGACAAGGGCCGCTTCGTCGGACCCTTCGTCTACGGGTTCGACGCCCGCCTCAACATGGAGAACCTGCGCCGCGAGTACAGCGAGGACACCGAGCGCGTCCAACCCATCCGCTTCCTGTGCCTGGGGGACAGCTACGAGTTCTGGGGCGTGATCCCGGGGCGCTTCCACCTCATATGCCCGGCCGAGGACGGCACCCTGTTCCTGCTCGGAACCGACCGGCTGGGCCGCGACATGGCGTCGCGCCTGCTCTACGGGGGGCGCATCTCGATGACCGTGGGGCTGATCGGGATCACCATCAGCTTCGTTTTCGGGATCACCATCGGCGGCTTCGCCGGCTACTTCGGGGGGTGGGTCGACAACGTGGTCCAGCGGATCATCGAGGTCCTGCGCTCGCTGCCCGAGCTGCCCCTGTGGATGGGGCTGTCGGCGGCCCTGCCGATCACCTGGAGCCCGATCCTGGTCTATTTCGGGATCACCATCATCCTCGGCCTGCTCGACTGGCCGGGGCTGGCCCGTGCCGTGCGCTCCAAGCTGCTGGCCCTGCGCGAGGAGGATTACTGCGCGGCGGCCCGCCTGATGGGGGCGAGCCCGGGGCGCATCATCGGCCGCCACCTGCTGCCCAACTTCATGAGCCACCTGATCGCCTCGGCGACCCTGTCGATCCCCTCGATGATCCTCGGCGAGACGGCACTCAGCTTCCTCGGCCTCGGACTGCGGCCGCCGGTGACCAGCTGGGGGGTGCTGCTGGCCGAGGCCCAGAACATCGAGGCGGTGGCGCTTTATCCGTGGCTGCTGCTGCCGATGCTGCCGGTGGTGGTGGTCGTGCTGGCCTTCAACTTCATGGGCGACGGCCTGCGCGACGCCGCAGATCCTTATGATTGAGTTTAATAGGGGTTTTTAGAGCCCCTCAGGCGCCGGGCGGGCCGGTGGCCCTTGGCTCGCCGCATAAGCGGCGGCCCGCGGTCGCGGGCTCCGAAAGCTGACGCTTTCGGGATCACGCCCTCTCAAAACCTTGTGATGCAGAACCTGGAGGACTACCGTCGGGACCTCCCGCCCCCTAACTCTGGTAGGGAGGAGGACGCCATGATCCAGCGAAAAGTTGTTCCCTTGATCGTCTTGGCGCTGATGGCGGCCGGACTCGCCAGTCCCGTCCGCGGCCAGTCGTCCTCGGACGGCGGCGGCCTGCTGCGCCCCGAGCAGCACTTCAGGATCGACAACCCGGCCCGGCTGACCCCGGGCGAGGCGAGCACGATCTACGACGACATCGCCGGCGACATGGCCCGCGGCTACGCCATTTCGCGCGACCCCGTCGCCCGGAACTACCTCAAGTGGCGGCGCTTCAACAGCGCCCCGTACAAGTCGGTCACCCACGGCAACCGCTACCTCAACAACTACGCCAACCCCAAGGCCGCCGAGCTCTACGGGCGGCTGGAGCCGGGCCGCGAGATGCCCCCGGGCTCGATCGTCGCCAAGGACAGCTTCACCGTCACCGACGGCGGAGCGGTGTTCGCCGGCGCCCTGTTCATCATGGAGAAGCTGGCCCCGGGGAGCAGCCCGGCGTCGGGCGACTGGCGCTATGCGATGATCCTGCCCGACGGCAGCTTCCTCGGCGACAGCACCGCGGAGAACGCCGACAAGATGGTGTTCTGCAACGCCTGCCACCAGAAGGTCGCCAAGTCCGACTACCTCTACCTGATCCCCAAAGCCTTCCGCCGTTATTGAGGGTATTGCTTCCCCGTCTTGAGCAGCCACAGGCTGGATTCGTGGGCTCCCGGAGGGATCGCCAGGCGCTCGAGCACGGTGCCGGACAGGGCCTCGGCGAGGCGGCTGGCGACGTAGCGGCTCGACCACAGGATGTCGTAGGCCCGGCCCTGGAGCAGGGCGGCCACGGCGAGCTGTTCGTTGTAGGCCCGCCAGGCCCATCTGCGCGGGTAGTCGTCGGGCAGGAAGACGTCGTGGACGTGGACCAGAACGCCCGGGGGCAGCGACGGCAGGATCATGTTGAACAGGATGTCGACGTCGCTGCCCGGCATCAAGACGTGGCTCGAATCGATGCTCAGCACGTCACCGGGGGCGAGCCGCTCGAACGGTTTGGGGCCGACCTTCTGGAGGGTGGAGGCGATGGTCTCGACGCCGAGCCCGGCGAGCTCCGCGCGCGGCGCCGGGTCGATGGCGGTGACGATGGTGTCGAGCCCGCCGTCGTCGACCGCCCGGACCAGGAAGCGGGTGGAATGGCCGCTGCCGACCTCGACGATGCGCACCGGCTGGCGGCGCCGCACCATGGCGTAGGCGGCCGCCCCGTCCAGGCGCGGGAACCAGCCCTGGTCCCAGCGCGGCGCCGGGGGCGGCCCGGTTCCGATGCGTTCCAGCTCGACGGCGTAGCCGACCATGGCGTCGAGGTGATCGAGGAAGTCCTCGGCCCGGGCCCGGAAGATGCTCTCGAGGGCGTCGTAGGGCGGCCGGCGGCCCGGCGGCGCCACCGCGCCCGCGGTGCGGCACGGGATGAAGAAGCCGCGGCGCCCGAGACCCAGCACCGTCGACAACCCCATCACCAACCGGCGCACCCGCGCGCGCATGGCGAAACCCTCCCGTTGCCGCGCCCCCGGTGACACGGCGGGCGCCACCGATTAATGTCGGCCCCTGCCACCAAGGGGGAAACCCGTGCCCATCATTTACCTCATTCGCCACGGCGAGACCATGTGGAACCGCGTCGGCCGCCACCAGGGACATCTGGATTCGCCGCTGACCCTCGAGGGAATCGGCCAGGTCCGGGCACTGGCCGAGCGCCTGCGTAAGGAGCCGGAGGACTGGCCGAGCGTCGGGCTGTTCTCGAGCCCCCTGTTCCGGGCCCGCCAGACGACGGCGATCCTGTGCGATTCGCTGGGCCTCGACTTCGAGGCGGTGCGCTTCGACGACCGCCTCAGGGAACGCAGCTACGGGCGCTGGGAGGGGCTGACCGACGATGAAGTCATGGCCCGCTATCCCGAGGACTGGGCGGCGCGCCGGAACGATCACTGGGGCCACGTCATTCCCGGCGGCGGCGAGAGCCACGCCATGCTCGCCCGGCGGGTCGGCGGGTGGCTGGACGAACAGCCCGCCGACGCCACCCTGGTGGCGGTCTGCCACGGCGGCACCGGG
>CAZWEZ010000102.1:0-13405 GCA_964632795.1 uncultured Thalassospiraceae bacterium
ACCCGGCGACACGCCGAGGCGATCTCTATGGGTCATTATTAGTGCAGGTTGGTATTAAGCCGAAGCAGCCTTTGGAGGCATTGCTGCTGGGCCGGGGCGAATGTTCCGCTCACCCTTCGATGGCGGCCTTGACGGCGGCGGCCATTTCGACGTTGCTGTAAGGCTTTCTCAGCAGATCAAAGCGGCCCTCCAAGGAGCCGTCTTCGTCGAAATCGTCGGCCGAATACCCGGATGTCAACAGGACCTTGACCTTCTCGTAACGGCGGTCGATCTCCTCGGCGAGGTCGATGCCGCTGATGCCGCCGGGCATCACCACGTCGCTGAACACCAAATCCACGTCGTCCCTGTGCTCCAGCACATCGAGCGCCGAAGGGCCGTCCTCGGCCTCCACCACCCGGCAGCCGAGCGCTTTCAGGGCCCTGACCACGGTTTTGCGGACCTCCGCGTCATCCTCGACCACGAGGATGGTCCCGCCCTCCAATATCCCGGGTTCCGGTTTCCCGGTCTCGGTTGGCTCCGCTTTCGCATCACCCTCGGCGACCGGCAGGTACATCCTGATCGAGGTGCCCTTGCCGGGTTCGCTGTCGATGACGACGTGACCCCCCGACTGTCTGGCGAAGCCGTAGACCATGCTCAGTCCCAGGCCGCTGCCCTTACCGACATCCTTGGTGGTGAAGAACGGCTCGAAGGCCCGTTTGAGGACCTCCGAGGATATGCCCAACCCGGTGTCGGATAAGGTCAACACGACGTATCCGCCGGTCGGCAGGACGCCATCCTCATGGGATATCTCTAAATGAATGTTGGCGGTTTCGATGGATAGCACGCCCCCATCGGGCATGGCATCGCGGGCGTTGAGGGCCAGATTGACGATGGCGGCCTCCAGGTTGCCGGGATCGATGATGATCGGCCACAGGTCATGGCCGAACTTGGTCTTGATGAGGATATCCTCGCCGAGTGTCCTGTGGAGCAGCTGGAGAATGCCCAACATCACGTCGTTGGCGTTGACCACCTTGGGGTGGAGAACCTGTTTGCTGGAAAACGACAGGAGCTGCTGGGTCAGCTGGGCTCCCCGGGTGCCGCCGGCTATGGCAGCGTCGATCAGTTCGGCCGCCTCGTCATCGTCGTCGAGATTGTCACGGACCAAATAGAGATTACCCAGGACCACCTGGAGAAGGTTGTTGAACTCGTGAGCGACGCCGCCGGTCAACTGGCCGACCGCTTCCATCTTTAGGGCGTGGGCGAGTTGGTGTTCCAGGGCTTTGCGTTCGGTGATGTCTTGTCCCGAAGTAATAGACCCTACCGAATTGCCCTTTGAGTCGACCAGTCGAACCACGTTCCAAATGAGGTGACGGGTGGTTCCGTCACGCGAGATGATGGGATTTTCGAAACCGAATGTTGGCTCGCCGGCCAGCACATTCTTCATGTCCTCGGATACTGCTTCGTGGACCTCCTTGGGCAAAAAACATTCGAGGTAATTCTTTCCGATGACGTCGTCTCGATGAACACCGTAGGCACGTTCGGCTTGACGGTTGAATTCGATGATCCGAAAGTCTGGCGCGAGGACGAGGGTGATGCTGCCCGTCGTCTCGAAAAGCTGGCGGAACCTCTCTTCGCTCTCGCGCAACGCCTCCTCGGCCCGTTTGCGCTCGGTGATGTCCTGTCCCGCGCCTCGATACCCCTTGAACGCTCCGTCACCGTCGAACACCGGCTGGCCGCTGATGGAGAGATGAAAGGTGTTACCCCGTGGACCTGTGAGTTCGTACTGGAAGTCACGGAATGGCCTTCGGTTATCAAGGTCGTCCCAGTGGCGCATCCATTTCCCGTCGTCATCGGCGTCGCCTTTCAGGTAGGCTCGTGTCTTGCCGATAACATCACCGGGCTTGAAGCCGGTGATTTGGAAAAACCGGTCGGAGCCATAGGTGAAGTGCAACGTTTCGTCCATCTCCCAGAACCAGTCCAAGGAAGACTCGGCGATGTCCCGGAAGCGTTCCTCGCTTTCACTCAACTCCCGGGTCCGTTCCGCGACCCGCCGTTCCAATTGGTCGTGGGCCTTGCGAAGGCCTTCTTCCGCCCTCAGCCGCTCGAAACTCTCGTGCTCCAGACGCTGGATCGAGCCCAAGGTTTGATCGGTCATGCTGTTGAAAGCGTCACATAACATGCCGATTTCGTCCGACGAAGTGACGACGGCCCGTTTGTGCAGATCCCCCTTTTCGATCCGCCGCGCCACCTCGGACAGGGAAACGATGGGGTGAATCAACCGTTTGCGGATGTGGAAAAACGCGCCCATGGAAAACAGGGTCGTTGCCAAGGCCAACGCGCCGATGATGCTGTTCAGCCTTTCGATCCTCTCGCGCAAAGCGGTCACTTCCCGGTTGGTTCTTCGATCCAGGAGCTTGGTGAATTCGCTGATGGGACGCATGATCTCGGCCTTGGCCTTGTGGTAGGCCTTCCCATGTAGGAGGGTCTGGGCGAAGGACGGATCCGGGTCGCGCCGCACTATTAAGCGGCCTTGGTCGTCTTCGAAGAGACCTTCCATGGCCGCGAAGGCTGTTTTTTCCAGGCGGGTCAGATCGTCGGATTTCCGCTTCGCATCCTCCAGCTTAGCCAGTTCCAAATCCGTCAAACCTACCTGATGCAACAGATCAACCAGCGCCGCCGACTTACCCGACGAATCGCTGGGTTCGTCCGAGGCCGTGACGAAATCCCAATAAATGCGGTGATAACCTTCCGGGCGCGGCATATTCCCGTCGCGAATAGCGAGGATGTCGAAAAAGTACTGCCGATAGAGAGGGTTCCCGGTGACCACGAATGTCCGGGCCATGCGCGTCAAATCATCCGAACTCTGTCGCAGTTGTTCGGCCAGTTTTTCGGATTGAAAACGCTGGATTTCCGCTTCGACCAGCTTCTTATGGCTGGTGGTCACCAGCCCCATGGTAACGAGGATGCCGCACAGCAGCCCCAGGATCACAAGGAAAATCAAAAAGATACGGACCCTGACGGTCATCTCATCACCAATGGTTCAAGTCGCTCTACGTAGGAATCAGCAGGTAATCAGCTATTTTAATTTGTCAATGGTGTTGGATCGGTTACGGCCACCACCAGAGGCGCTACATCCGCCCCCGCCGGATTTCTACTTTCCCTTTACAGCATTCTTTTGTAACAGGGGTATGTCAGATAGTTATGAATTTTGTTTCATTTATTACTGTAATCGATGGCAGTGGTCGCAATTCATTGATCCGCCGCAGGGTTTCCCGAAACAGATTGCAGGGCACGGCAACTTCCGCCATCTGGAACGTGACATAACGACCAGGCATTAGGCGGCTTCCTCCGCCGACATCACGAACTTCCGGTGGTGGCTGAGGCTGTTCTCTAACTCGGGGGTCTGCTTTCAAGCAGTTAGCGGGCATCGGTGCCCCAAGCTGACATCTGATTACGATGCCATATATGAGTCCATGACCTAGCCCGGTCCTATCGCGCGGGGCCGGTTTCGGCCTATATATGGGGCATGTCCGATTCGCCTTCAGCCGCCCGGAATCGCCGTCCCGTCGTGTTGTGCATCCTCGACGGGTGGGGGGAGCGGGGCGCGGCGGACGACAACGCCATCGCCCGCGCCCGGACCCCCAACTGGGACCGCTACATGGCCACCTGCCCGCGGGGCCGTCTCGAGGCCTCGGCCGCAGAAGTCGGGCTGCCCGCCGGCCAGATGGGCAATTCCGAAGTCGGCCACATGAACCTGGGGGCCGGCCGGGTGGTGCCCCAGGACCTGGGGCGAATCGACGCCGCGGTGGCCGACGGCACGCTGGCCGCCATTCCGGCGCTCACCGAGCTGATCGACAGGCTCGCCGACAGCGGCGGCACCTGCCACCTGATGGGGCTGCTGTCGCCGGGCGGGGTGCACTCCCACCAGGACCACATGGCGGCGCTGGCGGGCATCCTCGCCGGGCGGGGGATCGCGGTCGCCGTCCATGCCTTCCTCGATGGCCGCGACACCCCGCCGCGCAGCGCGCTGGGGTTCATGGAGCGGTTCCTGGCCGAGGTTTCCAACCTGCCCGGGGTGTCGGTGGCCACCGTCGGCGGCCGCTTCCACGCCATGGACCGCGACCGCCGCTGGGAACGGGTGGCCCGGGGCTACGCAGCCCTGGTCGAGGGCCGGGGCAACCGGGCGCCCGATCCCCCGAGGGCCATCGAGGCCGCCTACGCGGCGGGCGAATCAGACGAGTTCGCGACCCCCTGCGCGATCGCCGGCTATGGGGGCATGAGGGACGGCGACGGACTGTTGATGGCCAACTTCCGGGCCGACCGGGTGCGCCAGATCCTGTCCGCCCTGGCCGATCCCGGCTTCACCGGCTTCGCCCGCCCGCGGGTGGTCGATTTCGCGGCCCGGGTCGGCATGGTCGAGTATTCGGACGAGCTGGACCGCTTCTTCGCGGCCCTCTTCCCGTCCCCCGAACTGGACGCCATCCTCGGCCAGGTGGTGTCCGACGCCGGGTTGCGCCAGTTGCGGATCGCCGAGACCGAGAAGTACGCCCACGTCACCTTCTTCTTCAACGGCGGCCGTGAACGGGTGTTCCCCGGCGAACAAAGGATCCTGGTCCCCTCGCCCCGGGTGGCGACCTACGACCTCCAGCCGGAGATGTCGGCGGGCGAGGTCACCGGGCGGCTGGTCGAGGCCATCGGGGGCGGGGAGTTCGACCTCATCGTGGCCAACTACGCCAACGGCGACATGGTCGGCCACACCGGGATCCTGGAGGCCGCGATGACGGCGGCCGAGACCGTGGACCACTGCCTGGGACGGCTGGAGGCGGCGGTCATCGAGGCCGGCGGGGTGCTGCTGGTGACCGCCGACCACGGCAACTGCGAGACCATGGAGGATGCCGAAACCGGCCAGCCCCACACCGCCCACACCACCAACCGGGTGCCGGTGGTGCTGATCAACGGCGCCGGAGAAACCCTCGGCGACGGCCGCCTGGCCGACGTCGCGCCGACGGTGCTGAGGCTGCTGGGGCTTCCCCAGCCGCCGGCGATGACCGGCCGTCCGCTCCTCGGGGCAGGCCGGTGAGCGGGCTTCGCCTGGGCCTGGTCGTGGCGGCGGCCTGGCTGGTCCTGGTCCCGGTCGCCGCCGGCGGCGGGGACGATGCCGGCAAGCGCCTCGAGGAGGTCGAGCGCGCCCTCGGCCGGAGCCGCGAGGCGCAGCGGGAACTCCAGCTCCGGGCCGTCGACCTGGACCAGGAGACGGCCGGCCTGCGCCGCCGGCTGGTGGCCGCCGCCAAGGACATCCAGGACCACGAGGCCAAGGTCTCGCGGCTGGAGTCCGAGCTCGACCGGCTGAGCGTCACCGAGACCGTCAAGCTGCGACGCCTGAAGACCCAGCGCGGCCGTTTCGCGCGGGTGCTGATGGCGGTCCAGCGGCTCGCCAGCCACCCCCCCGAGGCGCTGATCGCCCAGCCCCTGAGCCCGTCGGACACGGTGCGCGGGGCGATCCTGCTGCGCGCCGCGGTGCCCGAGATCGAGCGCCGCGCCGGCCGCCTGCGCGGCGAGTTGGACGAACTGGCCTGGGCCCGGGACGAGATGACCGCGCGGCGCGCCGAGCTGGCCGCCGCCGCCGGGGCGCTGAACCAACTACGCGCCCGGCTCGATAAGCTGTTGGCCGAGAAGAACCGGCTCAGGCGCCGGACCGCCGCCGAGGAACGCAAGGCGGGGCGCCGGGTGGAGGAGCTGGCGCTGAAGGCGGAGGACCTGCGCGACCTGATGGTCCGCCTCGAGAAGGATCGCCTCGAACAGGAGAAGAAGAACCGCCAGGCGGCCACCAAGAGCCGTCTCCCGCCGCCCCCGCCGGGCCTCTCCGCGCCCATCAGCAAGGCCCGGGGCAGGCTGCCGTACCCGGCCGTCGGCCGCCTGGTCGGCGCCTACGGACAGGCCACCGCGACCGGCCTGACCCGCAAGGGGATCGACATCGCGACCCGCCCGGGAGCGCAGGTCGTCGCCACCTACGACGGCCGGGTGGTGTTCGCCGGCGCCTTCCGCGGATATGGGCAACTCTTGATCATCGAACACGGCGAGGGATATCATAGTCTCCTGGCCGGCTTGGCCCGCATCGACGGCGTCGTCGGGCAGTGGGTGCTGGGCGGAGAACCGGTCGGCGTCATGGGTCGACCGGACAGTGGAAACCCCACCCTCTATGTTGAACTGCGGCGCAACGGCCAGCCCATCAACCCCCTGCCGTGGCTGGCGGCTCGCAAAGGTAAGGTAAGCGGATGACGACATATCGAATTCTCCTGGCTGCCCTGGCGGCCGTAGTGTTGGCCACCTCGCCGGCCGGCGCCGACGAGGCCAAGGAAAACAACGCCGACACCTACCGGCTTCTCAACCTGTTCGGGGACGTCTTCGAGCGGGTCCGCGCCGACTACGTGGACGAGACCAAGGACAAGGACCTGATCGAGGCCGCCATCTCCGGCATGCTGGCCTCGCTGGACCCCCATTCCACCTACCTCAACGCCGACAGCTTCCGCGAGATGCAGGTCAACACCCGCGGCGAGTTCGGAGGCCTGGGCATCGAGGTGACCATGGAGGACGGGCTGGTCAAGGTGATCGCGCCGATCGACGACACCCCGGCCTTCCGCGCCGGCATCGAGGCCGGCGACCTGATCAGCCACCTCGACGGCGAGCCGATCCAGGGGATGACCCTCGCCGAGGCGGTCGACAAGATGCGCGGCAAGGTCGGTACCGACATCCGCCTCACCGTGCTTCGCACCGAACGCGAACCCTTCGACGTCACCATCACCCGCGCCATCATCAAGGTCAGTTCGGTGCGCTCGCGCCTCGAGGGCAAGGTGGGGTACGTGCGGATCACCACCTTCAACGAACAGACCCATGTCAACCTCGAGACGATGATGGCCAAGTTCGACCAGGAACTGGGCGACGAGTTGCAGGGCATCGTCCTCGACCTGCGCAACAACCCCGGCGGCCTGCTGACCCAGGCGGTGGCGGTGTCCGACGACTTCCTGGAGCGCGGCGAGATCGTCTCCACCCGCTCGCGCCGCGCCGAGGACACCCAGCGCTTCAACGCCAAGCCCGGCGACCTGGCCGACGGCCTGCCGATGGTGGTGTTGATCAACGGCGGCTCGGCGTCGGCCTCGGAGATCGTCGCCGGGGCGCTGCAGGACCACCGCCGGGCCATCGTGCTGGGCACCAAGTCGTTCGGCAAGGCCTCGGTGCAGACCATCGTCCCCCTTTCCGGGCAGGGCGCCATGAAGCTGACCACGGCCCGCTACTACACGCCCTCGGGCCGCTCCATCCAGGCGGTCGGCATCGAACCCGACATCGTCGTCGAACAGGCCCGCGTCGAGACCATCGCCGTCCCGACGAGGCGCCGCGAGGCCGACCTGCGCAAGGCGCTCGAGAACGAGAACGACGGCGGCGGTCCCGAACCCGAGGAGCAACAGGCCGAGGACGACGAAGACGAGAAGAAGCCCGAGCGCCAGGACTACCAGCTCCAGCGGGCGCTCGACCTCCTTCGCGGGATCGCCATGTTCGGCGACTGGGGCGCGGCGGAAAGCCGCTGAGCGGCGCCGCGGGGCGGTGACACGAACGGGCAGGTAACGACGTGAAGTTCCCCTTCAAATTCAAGGGCCTGCCCTTCGGCAAGAAACGCCGCGGGGGGAACGACGATGACGACGACGAGGACGACGGCGACGAATACGAGGACGAGGAAGACGAGGAAGACGGCGCGGCGGAGCCCGAGAGGGGCGACGGCGGCGAGGATGACGACGAGGACTACGACGAGGACTACGACGAGGACGAGGACGAAGAGGGCGGAGGGGGCCTGTCGAAGGTCATCTCAGCCATCCTCGGCGAGGGCCGGCGCCGGCTGATCATCCTCGGCGCGGCGGGGCTGGTCGTCCTGCTGGCCGTCGGCGGCCTGACCACGATGCTGCTGGTTGGCGGCGGCGACGAGGAGACCGTGGCCGGGGCCGAGGCCGGGGGCGACGGGGAAGGCGGCGCGGCGGACGACCCGAACCGACCCCAACTGCCGCTCAAGTCGAAACGCGAGGAAGGCACCCCCTACGTCGAAATGGACATCCCGCGGCCCCGCCGGGGCGGTTCGTCGGCCGAGAGGTCGCTGAACGTCCTCGCCGCCGCCGACCAGGGGACGAGCGCCGATGCCGCCGTTCCCTGGGTGACGCTGGCCGCCTTCGAGGGGGTTCCCGTGGCCGCCACCGCCACCGCCCTTTCCGAGGCCCCGGACCTGGCCCTCATCGAGCAGGGCTCGCAGGGACCGCTGCCCAAGGTCGGCGAGGACGGGCGCCGGCCCTGGCAGGTCTACGCCCGGCCCTTCGACGAAGGCGACGCCCGACCGCGGATCGCCGTCATCGTCACCGGGCTGGGACTCAGCCGGGCCGCCACCGAGGCCGCCATCAGCCGCCTGCCCGGGGAGGTGACCCTGGCCTTCGATCCCTACGCCACCGGACTCGGCGACTGGGTCCGGCTGGCCCGCCAGGCGGGGCACGAGGTCCTGATCTCCCTGCCCATGGAATCGGCCGCCTTCCCGGTCCACGATTCCGGGCCCCAGTCCCTGATGACCTGGCTCGATCCGGCGGAGAACCTGAACCGCCTCGAATTCGTGCTCAGCCGGCTGTCCGGCTACGTCGGCGTGATCACCGTCATGGGTTCCAAGTTCACCACCACCGAGACCCACCTGCGGCCGATCCTCGAGGTGTTGAAGGCGCGCGGATTGTTGATCGTCGACGGCGGCAAGGCGCCCAAGACGCTGGTCCCGAGGATCGCCACCGAGATCGGCCTGCCCCGGGCGTTGAGCAACATGGTGCTCGACACCGTCGCCTCCCGGGTCGCCATCGACGGCAAGCTGGCCAAGCTGGAGGCCCTGGTCCGCAAGCACGCCGCCGCGGTGGCCACCGCCACCCCCTATCCGGTGAGCGTCGAGCGCCTCGTCGCCTGGGCGGCGACGCTCGAGGGCAAGAACCTGGTGCTGGCCCCGGTCTCGGCCATCGCCGACAAGCAGATCCTGGAATGACGCCCCCCGACACGGCAAGCCTGCCCTATCGCAAGGGAGTCGGCGCGGTCCTCCTCAACCTCCAGGGCAAGGTGTTCGTCGCCCGCCGCAACGACGTTTCCGGCGACCACTGGCAGATGCCCCAGGGGGGCATCGACAAGGGCGAGAAGCCCCGTCAGGCGGTGTTGCGGGAACTCGCCGAGGAGATCGGCACCGAGCGTTGCGAGATCATCGCCAAGAGCGCCGGCTGGGTGTGCTACGACCTTCCCGACGACCTCCTCGGCAAGGCCTGGAAGGGCCGCTACCGCGGCCAGAAGCAGCGGTGGTTCGTGTTGCGGTTCACCGGCGAGGACCGCGACATCGACCTCGAGGCCAGCGGCCATGCCGAGTTCAGCGACTGGAAATGGGTCGACATCGAGGAGCTGACGGAACTGATCGTCCCTTTCAAACGCAAGGCATATGAAAGTATTGTCGCCGAGTTCCGCCATCTGGCCCTCCCCCGGGGCGGCAGCAAAGGACAACGGCCCGCCCCATGATGTATGTCCAGCTCTTCGCCGGTTTCGTGCTCCTGCTGGGGGGCGCGGTGGTCCTGGTGCGCGGCGCGGTGGCGCTGGCCAGCCGGCTTGGGGTGTCGCCGCTGGTCATCGGCATGACGGTGGTCGCGCTCGGCACCTCGGCGCCGGAACTGGTGGTCAGCCTGGATGCCGTCCTCAGCGGGGCGCCGGGCCTGGCGCTGGGCAACGTGGTCGGCAGCAACATCGCCAACGTGCTGTTGATCCTGGGGGCGACCTGCCTGGTCCAGCCGATCCTGACCCGCTCCCACGCCCTGGCCAAGGACGCCCTGGTGTTGCTGGGGGGCAGCGTGGTGTTCGCCGGGCTGTGCTTGCTGGGCGAGATCGGGTTTTTGTCGGGGACGCTGCTGGTCGCCATCTTCCTCGGCTTCCTGGGCTATTCCTACTGGCGCGAGATCGTCTCGGGCGACCGGGCCGCGGAACGCCACGCCGCCGAGGTCGAGGAAATAACGGGCCTGGCCGCCTCGCCGTGGCTGTCCTGGGCGGCCCTGGCCGGGGGCCTCGCCGGCGTCATCTACGGCGCCGACCTGCTGGTCGAGGGCGGGGTCGCGTTGGCCCGCATGGCGGGGGTCCCCGAGGAGGTGATCGGGTTGACCCTGATCGCGCTGGGGACCTCGCTTCCCGAGCTCGCCGCCTCGGTGGCCGCCGCCGTGCGCGGCCATGTCGGGCTGTCGATCGGCAACATAGTCGGCAGCAACCTGTTCAATATCCTGGGGGTGGCGGGGACGGTGGCGATGGTCGAGACACTGCCGGTGCACGAACAGATCCGGCGCTTCGACCTGTGGGTGATGATGGGCTCGACCGTGGTCATGGTCGCCTTCCTGATCGGCGGCTGGCGGTTCGGACGGCTCACCGGGGCCGTCTTCCTGGCCGGCTACGTCGCCTACATCGCCAGCCAGGCCCTCGGCATCTCCGGCATCGTCGCCGGGGAGGGATGAGCGGCGCCAAGCAGGTCTTGAATCCGGCCTCGGCTTCGCCCATTCTCTGGCCATGTCCGACGACACCTTCCACACCGCCCTGGTCACCGGCTCGGCACGGCGCATCGGCCGCGCCATCGCCCTCCAGCTGGCCGACCACGGCTGGTCCGTGGCGGTCCATTACAACACCTCGGCGGACGAGGCCCGCGAACTGATCGGGGAAATCGCCGAACGCGACGTGCGGAGCGCGGCCTTCAAGGCCGACCTGTCGAACGAGAAGGAGACCGCCGGTCTCTTGGCGCGGGTGGTCGAGGAGTTGGGCCCGGTGACCTGCCTGATCAACAACGCCTCGGTGTTCGAGGAGGACACCCTGGAAACCACGACCCGCGAATCCTGGGACACCCACATGCTGGTCAACCTGCGCGCGCCGTTCGTGCTGACCCAGGCCTTCACCGCCCAGAAGCCCCAGGACATCGAGGGCGACGTGATCAACATCATCGACCAGCGGGTGTGGAACCTGACCCCGCGGTTCACCTCCTACACCGTCTCCAAGGCGGCGCTGTGGGCGTTGACCCGCACCCTGGCCCAGGCCCTGGCCCCGGGCATCCGGGTCAACGCCATCGGCCCGGGGCCGACCCTGCCCAGCGCCCACCAGAGCGAGGAACAGTTCATCCGCCAGTGGTCGTCGCTGCCCCTGGGCCGCCGGGTGTTGCCCGAGGAGATCGGCGAAGCGGTATGCTTCATCCTCGAGGCGCCGGCGATGACCGGCCAGATGATCGCTTTGGACGGCGGTCAACACATGGGCCGGCACCAGCGCTTCGAAACCGGGATCACCAACAAATAACCGTCCAACCGGAAAGCTCCGCCCATGACCGCCAGCCAGATGAAACTCATCCACCCCTTGCGGATCGCCGACGGCCGGACGGGGGTCCGCCACGTCTTCATCCGCGACCTCGTGGTGCCCTGCGTCATCGGCGTCCACAGCCACGAACGCGACGTCGCCCAGCGGATCCGCATCAACATCGACATGGCGGTGCGCGAGGGCGAAGGACGGCTCGACGACAACATCGCCAGCGTGGTGTGCTACGAAAAGGTCGCCTCCGGAGTCCGCTCCATCGCCGCCGCGGCGCGGGTCAAGCTGGTCGAGACCCTGGCCGAGGACATCGCCTCCCTGTGCCTCGAGGACAAACGGGTCCGCTCGACCCGGGTGCGGGTCGAGAAGCTCGACGTCTTCGCCGACGCCGCCAGCGCCGGAATCGAAATCGAAAGGTTTAATCCGGAAGTATAGGCCGGCACTTTCAAAACACACCACAACCCGTTGCAAAGTAGGGGTTTGCGATCAACTGGCTGCGAGTTTTGCACAGGCGAAATCCTTTTCCCGAATTCGGCGCGGGACGATCCGGAAATATTGTTACGGCCTCGGCCTTTCCACTAGTCTCTTGATTTACCGTTTAAAATCAGTTGGTTGCAAGATTGCCTAATAATTAGGCAATACCGAGAAAACCCCAGTATGTTTGGGGCAACGGCAAAACGGGGATGGTTTTCAACAAACTTATCCACAGGAATCGTGGATAGTTGGCCAGGCGAACATTTTTTTCCGCGAACCTGTGCTAAACGGGTTAGAGTCGCGCCGCCCGAAATGATGACCGTGAGCACTCCTCGAGATCGTCCCGCCGGCGCCGGAGTCATCGACTCCCATCTCCCGACCCTGCCCGGCTCCCCCGGCGTCTACCGGATGATCAACGCCGCCGGCGACGCGCTGTACGTCGGCAAGGCCAGGAACCTCAGGAAGCGGGTGGCCAGCTACGCCAAACCCGAGCGGCTGTCGGTCCGCCTCCGGCGGATGGTCCGGGAGACGGCGGCGATGGAGTTCGTCACCACCCACACCGAGGCCGAGGCGCTGCTGCTGGAGGCCAACCTGATCAAGCGCCTCAAGCCGCGCTACAACATCCAGCTTCGCGACGACAAGTCGTTCCCCTCGATGCTGATCACCGGCGACCATCCCTTCGCCCGCATCCTCAAGCACCGCGGGGCGCGGAGCCGCAGGGGCGACTACTTCGGCCCCTTCGCCTCGGCCGGGGCGGTCAACCGGACGCTGGCCGTGCTCCAGCGGGCGTTCCTGCTCAGGACCTGTTCGGACGCCGTGTTCGCCAACCGCACCCGGCCCTGTCTTTTGTACCAGATCAAGCGCTGCGCGGCGCCCTGCGTGGGGCGCATCGGCGAGGCCGACTACCGGGAACTGGTCGATCAGGCCCACGCCTTCCTGTCCGGGGACAGCCGCAAGATCCAGAAGCGGCTGGCCCGGCGCATGCAGGAGGCCGGCGAGGCCCTGGAGTTCGAGGCCGCCGCCGAGTACCGCGACCGCATCCGGGCCTTGACCAGCATCCAGGCCCACCAGGACATCCACCCCCCCGGCCTCGGCGATGCCGACGTCATCGCCGCCCACCAGGAGGGCGGGCAGACCTGCGTCCAGGTGTTCTTCTTCCGCTCCGGGGGCAACTACGGCAACCGCGCCTACTTTCCCGCCCACGCCCGCGACCAGGACACGGCGCGGGTGCTGGAGGCCTTCATCGGCCAGTTCTACGCCAACAAGGTGCCGCCGCCCCTGGTCCTGGTCAGCCACCGGCCGGCCGACCAGGCGCTGCTCGCGGAAGCGCTCGGCGTCCATGCCGGACGGCGGGTGCGGATCGTCCACCCCCAGCGCGGCGACAAGCGCCGCCCGGTCGACCATGCCCTGGCCAACGCCCGCGAAGCCCTGGGCCGGCGGCTGGCGGAGAGCGCCTCCCAGCGCCGCCTGCTGGACGGGCTGTCGGCGGTCCTCGGCCTGGAGGCGCCTCCGGAACGCATCGAGGTCTACGACAACAGCCACGTCTCGGGCGCCCAGGCGGTGGGGGCGATGATCGTCG
>CAZWEZ010000103.1:0-13007 GCA_964632795.1 uncultured Thalassospiraceae bacterium
CGACCTCCCTGGCCTCGCCCTCGATGGCGTCGCCCAGCACCAGGGGCGCGTAGCCGGCGACGCGGACCGCCCCGGCGGCCGCCTCCAGGGCCCGGCCGGGGGTCGCCACCAGCACCGTCACGGCCCGCTCCAGGCGGGCGTCCCCGGGCTTGGGCGTCTCCTCGGCGGCGGCCTCGAGGAAGCGGGCGACGGCCGCCGGGGGCTCGATGGCGTACTTGTCGAGCACCGCCCGGGCCTCGGCGAAGGTTGTCGGATCGGCGACCCCCGGCCCCGAGGCGATCACCGCCGGGTCGTCGCCGGGAACGTCGGATATGGCCAAGCTCACCAGCCGCGCCGGATGGGCCGCCGCCGCCAGCCGGCCGCCCTTGACCGCCGACAGGTGCTTGCGCACGCAGTTGATCTCGGAAATCGTCGCCCCCGAGCGGAGCAGCGCGGCGTTGACCCGTCGCTTGTCGGCCAGCAATAGGCCCGGCGCCGGCAGGGCCATCAGCGCCGAGCCGCCGCCCGAGATCAGGCACAGCACCAGGTCGTCGGCGTCCAGCCCGCCGACCGCCTCCAGGATCCGCCCCGCCGCCGCCTCGCCGGCGGCGTCGGGCACCGGATGGGCGGCCTCGACCACCTCGATGCGCGAACACGGCACCCCGTGGCCGTAGCGGGTGACCACCAGCCCCGACAGCGCGCCGGGCCAGTGGTCCTCCACCGCCCGCGCCATGGCCGCGGCGGCCTTGCCGGCGCCGACCACCACGCACCGTCCCTCGGGCGGCGGCGGCAGGTGGGGGGGCACCGCCTGGCGCGGGTCGGCGGCGGCCAGCGCCGCCTCGAACAGGGACCGTAACAGCCTATCGTTATCGTCCATGGCTCCCCCGCCGCCTCTCTCCCTCTCTCTCAGGCTTCGAAAAAGGTCTTGAGCCGGGTGAAGTAGGGTCCGGTCCGGGTCTCGTCGATGGCGTGGGCGCCGTCGAGCCGGCCGTCCTCGGCTCCGCGCCGCCCGAACTCCGAGGACACGATCCCCGCCAGCAGCCGTTCGCCCTCGTGGATATCGCCGTCCCGTTTCCCGCACAACCGGCTCGCCTCGATCAACACCGGCTCCTGGACGAGGGCCGAATAATCGACCTCTTCCTCCCTCGATACGGCCTTGGCGACCTCGTCCAGATAGGCCACGTAGTAATGGGCGTATTTCTCCTCGCCGGCGGAGCGGGGCGAGGCGGAGATGATGTTGCGGAACATGTCGACCAGGCGGTCGACCTTGCCCAGGGTGTCGCGGGTTCCCTGCCACCTTCGGGCCCGGATGCCCTTTATTTTTTTCGAATACCTGAAACGCCCGGAGGCCCGCGTCGAAACCGCGACCACGAGGACCAACACCAGTAACACGGCAAGGGCCAATTCCATGGAGTCGCTCCGATTAACGGGTTGTTCATCGCTAACTGGTACGGGGGAAGGGATGGGGCCATTCAATCACCCCGCCCGCGCCGAGGCAACCCGAAAGCCGGCGATTCGGGGTATGATGGATGGACCGGACCTTATACCGAGGAGCGATCGCGCATGTTGAAATCCGTCGCCAAGGCGCTACGCAACCTGGTCGCCGGGAAGGCCGTCGTCGACAAGCCGGCGAAGAAGAAGAAAAAGAAGGCCAGGTCCGGCAGCCGCGACGCCGAGATCGGCGCCCTCCGGAAGACCGCCAAGAGGGTGATGACGCCCGAGCGCAAGAAGCTGATCGAGGACGCCCTGCGGGTGCAGCGGGCCAAGGCCAGGATCCTCGACGACCTCGAGGACGAGGACAAGAGGAAACTCTATGCCGCCGCGGTCAAGGCCTTTCTCCACGAGGACGACGGCCGGGGCGGAAGTTGAGGGGTGTCTCCAACTGGACAGAATTCCGCTGGCTTTCGGGTCCGGTTTTGGGCAGAATCGCCCCCGGGGCGGCCCCCTGATCGGGGCGTCCGGCGTCAGGCCGTTTCCTTTACCCCTTCTTAACCGGCGGCGGCGCAGTATTCTTAGTGGGGTGTGGTAACAGTTTCGGGCCATGAAAGTTTCGAAGCTCGGTTCAGCCAAGCCGGTTTCCTCGACCCGGGGAAAGAAGTCGTCGCCGGGAAAGGGAAGCGCCTTCGCCGATCAACTGAAAGAGACCGCCGCGACCATGGGCGTCCACGGAGCCGCCGAACCGTCGAAGGTAACGGCGGTCGACACCGTGATCGCCGTCCAGGAAACCAACGACGCCACCGAGGAACGCTCGCGCGGGCTCGACAGGATGTACGGCGAAGGCGTCCTCGACCGCCTGGACGACATCCGCCACGGCCTGTTGGCGGGGGGCGTGCCCAAGGACAAGCTGGCCGGGCTCGCCCAGTCCATGCGCGCCAAGCGCCGCCAGAGCGAAGACCCCAGGCTCAACCAGATCCTCGACGAGATCGAGCTCCGCGCCGAGGTCGAAATCGCCAAACTGACCACCGAAGGCTGAGCCCCCCCGCCCCCCGAGCGGTGAATTCCCCATACTTTTCATGTCCCTGGTTAGCAGGGGGCGAAAACCCCTCTTGCGGCTGAGAGCCGTCAAACCTATATTCCGCGGCGAAAACCGGGGAGAGCCAGGTGGGCAAAGAAGAGAAGATGACCGTCACCCTTCCGTCGGACTACCGCCCTAGCGAAAAGGAGCGGTTCATGACCCCCCGGATGAAGGAGTACTTCCGCCGCAAGCTGCTTCGTTGGCGCTCCGAGCTGCTGGACGAATCCAACGAAACCCTGAATCACCTTCAGGAAGGCGGGACCTTGGAGGCCGATATCGCCGATCGCGCCTCGATCGAGACCGAACGCTCGCTGGAGCTCAGGACCCGGGACCGGGCCCGCAAGCTGATCATCAAGATCGACGCGGCGCTGGAGCGCGTCGAGACCGGCAGCTACGGCTTCTGCGAGGAGACCCGCGAGCCGATCAGCCTGTCCCGCCTCGAGGCCCGCCCCATCGCCACCCTGAGCCTGGAGGCCCAGGAACGCCACGAGCGGATGGAGAAGACCCACCGCGACGACTGAGCCGATGAATCGGCTCAGTCGATTTTATTTTGCTTCACTTCGTTTCGCGAGCCCCTCAAGCGCCGGGCGGGCCGGTGGCCCTTGGCTCCGCCGCATAAGCGGCGACGCGCGGTCGCGCTTGCCGGCATGGCAAGGGCCATGCCGGACCCATAAAGATAGCCCCTCAGTCGCCGGGCGGGCCGGTGGCCCTTGGCTACGGGCCTAACGGCCCGACGCGCTGGCGCGCTTGCCGGCATGGCAAGGGGCCATGCCGGGTCTCTTTTGCTCCACTTCGTGTCGCTGCCCCTCAGGCGCCGGGCGGGCCGGTGGCCCTTGGCTACGGCGCATAAGCGCCGACGCGCGGTCGCGCTTGCCGACATGGCAAGGCCATGTCGGGTCCCCCGATAAAGCGATCCAAAACCGGTGCTGATTGCTTTATGGGTCCGGCATGGCCCTTGCCATGTCGGAGAGCGCGCCAGCGCGTCGGGCCGCTAGGCCCGTAGCCAAGGGCCACAGGCCCGCCCGGCGACTGAGGGGCTCGCGGAGCGAAGCGAAGCAACTCTTTAAATAAAAAAAGGCCGATGCTGGGCATCGGCCTTTGAGGTTTCCAGGTTCGTTTTCGAAACGGAACCTAGAACGGGAAGATGATATCCCAAATCTGGGTGCCCCAGCGCGGTTGCTGGAGATCGCTGATGGTTCCCCGGCCGCCGTAGGCGAAGCGCATTTCGGCGATCTTGGTGTGATCGACGCTGTTGTCGGATTCGATGTCCTCGGCCCGCACCACGCCGGTGATCATCAGCTCGCGGAGTTCCGAGTTCACCTTGATCTCCTGGCGCCCGAAGATGACCAGGGCGCCGTTGGGCAGGATCTGGGTGACCACCGCGGCCAGGGTCAGTTCGATGTCCTCGGAGCGTTCGATCGTTCCCTCGCCCATGGTCGAGTGCTTGGAGCCGAAGCTCATCACCGATGTCGGGTCGATTCCCTGGGGGAGGAATTCGGTGAACTCGGCTTCATAGCCGAGGATGTTGGTGACGTCGGTGTCCTCGCTGTCGTCGCGGTCGCGCTCGGTGGAGTTGTCCAGCGTCGCGCTGTCGCTGAGGTCGAGCTTGACCGTCAGGATGTCGCCGACGGCCTTGGCCCGGTGGTCCTTGAAGAAGGCCCGGGCGCCGGCCCGCCACAGCGAATTTGGGTTGTCCTCGATTATTTCCGGCGCCGGCATCGGCATGCTGACCGGACGGTAGTCCTTGCGTGCCGTGGGGTTGGTGATCTTGGTTATCTCCGGCCCGTCGCCGATCTCGGACAGCCGGGTCAGGGCGTTGCAGCCGGTGAGCAGGGACGCGATCACGGCCACCTTGATCAGGGACTGCGCATGGCGGGCGATGTTTTCGGTCATGGTCCGTCTCCTAGTTCATCACGAGGTGGCCGACGGGGCGCACCGACACCTTGCCGATGCCGATGACCACCGCCTCGACCACGTTGTCGCTCTGGCTGTTGGCGATGCGGATGACGTCGCCGTTGCTGCCGTTCTCCAGCGCCTTGCCCTGGGCGGTCAGGACCATCGACGACTGGCGCAGGATCATCGTCACCAGGCTGCCCTTGGGGACCAGCACCGGGCGTCGGACGTCGGTGACGCGGACCGGGACTCCGGCCCGCATCCCCCGGCGGGGCTCCTTGCCGATCAGGTCGTCGGCGAAGAGGATGATGTTGGCGCCGAGGCGGCGGCTGCGGACCTCGATCCACCGGATGTCGGTGGCGGTGATGATCTCGCCGGGCAACAGGGCGCGGACCAGGACCGGCACCTCGGTGACCTTGTAGAGGCGTCCGGTGACCCGGAAACGCTTGGCCGAAGGCTTCCCGGCCGGGGCCACCAGGATGGCGGTGAAGCGCCGGGTCCGCGGTTCGTAGATCACGTCCTCGACGTCCACCGTGGCGTCGGCGGCGTTGGCGATATGGATGCGCATCAGGCGGTTGCCCAGTTCCACCTTCATCTCGGCGTCGACGCCCTTGTCGAGGAGCGCCGCCAGGATGTGGTCTTCGATCTCCTCGCGGCCGATGACTATGCTGTCGCGCTCGACCACGGCCTGGACGCGGCCGCTCACCGGCTTCCAGTCCAGGCCGTTGGCGCGGGCCACCCGGTACAGCCAGCGGGCGTCGAAGATGCCCCGCTTGCCGGGCTCGGGGGCGTAGGCGATGGCGGTGGCCGCCTTGTCCCCGGCGCCGCTGAACAGGTCGCCGAGCAGGACCACGTCCGAGTTGACGACGACCGAGTCGCGAAGCGCCACGGGGATGGCCTTGGCCTCGGCCGGGGCCGCGGCCAGCGCCGGCGGTCCCGCGAGCAGGGCCAAGAGGAAGACGATCAGGCTGATCTTCATGGTTTTCATGGCCCGCCTCCTCAGCGCAACTGGTTCAGGGTGCCCATCATCTCGTCGGAAGTCTGGATCACCTTCGAGTTCATTTCATAGGCACGCTGGGCCGAGATCAGGTTAGAGATCTCCTCGACCGCGTTGACGTTGGAGGTCTCCAGGAAGCCCTGGAGGATGGAGCCGAAGCCGGTCGCCCCCGGATTGCCGGTGGTCGGGTTGCCGGAGGCCGCGGTCTCCTCGTAGAGGTTGTCGCCCATCGCCTGGAGCCCGGGTTCGTTGGGGAACACGGCGAGCTGGATCTGGCCGACGTTCGACAGGTTGACCTGGCCTTCCCGTTTGACCAGCACCTCGCCGCTGGCGTTGATGGTCACGTCGACGGCGTTGGTCGGGATGGTGATCCCCGGCTGCAGGGTGTAGCCGTCGTGGGTCACGATCTCGCCGTCGGCGTTGAGCTGGAAGGTGCCGTCACGGCTGTAGGCGGTATCGCCGTTGGGCAGTTGGATCTGGAAGAAGCCCTTGCCCTGGATCGCCATGTCGAAGGTGTTGTCGGTCGAGGTCAGGTTGCCCTGCTCGTGGATCCGGTAGACCGCCGCCAGTTTCACCCCCAGGCCCAACTGGATGCCGGAGGGGACGATGGTGCCGGCATCGGAAGACGTCGAGCCGACCCGGCGCAGGTTCTGGTACAGGAGGTCGTGGAATTCCGTGCGCCGGCGCATGTACCCGGTGGTGTTCATGTTGGCCAGGTTGTTGGACACGACCTCGACGTTTCGTTGCTGAGCGAGCATTCCCGTCGCCGCGATGCTTAACGATCTCATGGTTCCCGTCCTTTCTCTTGTTCTTCCTCATTTCCAGCCGCCCCGGCTAGTTCACCTTGGGCAGTTCCTTGATCATCACCTTCAACCGCTCGTCCTCGCGTTCGATCATCTTCTTGGTGGCGTCGTACGAACGGCTGGTCTCGATCATCTTGGTTATCTCGATGATCGGCTGGACGTTGGAGCCCTCGAGCATGTACTGCACCACGTCCGGCCTCTCGACGTCCACCGGCGCCCTGTCGGTGATGAACAGGCCGCCGGCGACCACCATCAGCTCCTGGTCGTTGTCGAACTCGACAATCCGCAGCTTGCCCAACTCCCCGTTGTTGGTGGACACGGTGCCGTCCCGTGCAATATCGATCTCGCTGTCCTCGGGGCTGAAGAAGAAGGGCGCGCCGCCCTCGGCGAGGACCGGGTCCCCGGCCTGGGTGACCAATTGCCCGCCTTCGTCGAGGCGGAAATGTCCGTTGCGGGTGTAGCGTTCGCCGGCCTCGCCCCCGATCACGAAATAACCCTTGCCGCTCACCGCCACATCGAGGGGATTGCTGGTCGCCTCCAGGGGGCCCTCGGAGGTGTCGCGCATGGTCGCGATGTCGCGGACGTAGGCCAGCCGTTCGCCCATGATCCGGTTGCCGCCCCGGCTGCGCACCAGGTGCTCGACGAACAATATCTTCTCGCCCTTGAACCCGGTGGTGTTCATGTTGGCGATGTTGTTGGCGATGACATCCATCTTGCGACGCAAGACGCTTTGCCGCGATAGGGCGATCATCAAAGTGTTTTCCATGTCTCCACAGTCCCACGTTTGCGTTGTACACGTTCCCGCCGGCATTCATGCATGGTCCATGCCAGGGATGAAAGCGTCCTGATAACAATGCCTTATGAGGATTCTTGGGAACCGGCCTCCGGCCCCGTGCGATGGCTTGGGTACGGTTTACCCGGCAGTTATTGCCCATCCACGGCCTGATTTGGTATCCTTGTCCGTCGCGGTTCCAGGGCAACGGCCGAAAGCTTCGGCGCGACTTTCCCCAAACCGGGAAAAGGTGGCGGCTTTCAACCAGTTGTTAACCAACCGAACCTATTGTGATCAGCCAGCGGCGCCGACCATGGCGGCGGCGGCGCCATGCCGGGGGTAGACAGTGGCCGAAGACGACGATGTAGACGACGAACTGGACGAAGACGGCGAAGACGAGGACGGTGAAGGATCACCAGCAAAGGGTGGCAAGAAGAAGCTCCTGATCCTCATCGGCGTCGCCCTGCTGATCGTGGTCGGCGGTTCGGCCGCCGCCTATTTCACCGGCCTCATGCAGCCGCTGATCGACATGATCGCCGGCCCCGGAGCGCCGGAGGAAGAGCAGGGGGAAGGAGGGGCGATCCTTTCGGAAAACGCCGTGTTCTACGAGTTGGATGACATCCTGGTGAACCTCAACACCGGAAGCCGCAAATCGACCCTGCTCAAGATTCGAGTCAGCCTGGAACTGGAAAGCGAGGAGGACAAGATCAAAGTGGAGAAGTTGATGCCCAGGATCGTCGACAACTTCCAGGTCTACCTGCGCGAGCTCAGGATCGAAGACCTCAAGGGATCGGCGGGCATGTACCGGCTGCGTGAGGAGCTGCTGACCCGGGTCAGCGCCGCGGTCGCCCCGACCCGGGTCAAAGATGTCCTGTTCAAGGAGATGCTGGTCCAATAGACTCCGGCGCAAACTAGGGAATCCCAAGTGATGGCAGCCGAGGACGACAAAGTAGATCAGGAAGCCATGATGGCCGAGCGGGAATCGACCACGGACGGCAAGGATGGCGGTGGAGGAGACGGAGACGCAGCGGCCGGCGGTGGCGGCGACGACCAGGACGACCTTGCCGCCGAATGGGAAGCCATGGTCAACGGCGACGGCGACGGCGGCGGCGACGGCGGCGGTAACGGCACCGATGAAGGCATGGTCACCGGCGGCGGTCAGTCGACCCGGGTCCTCAATCAGGACGAGATCGACAGCCTGCTCGGCTTCGACGACGAGCACGACGACGGCACCGAACACTCGGGCATCCAGGCCATCCTCAACAGCGCCCTGGTCTCGTACGAACGCCTGCCGATGCTGGAGGTGGTGTTCGACCGTCTGGTGCGGCTGATGTCGACCTCGCTTCGCAACTTCACCTCCGACAACGTCGAGGTGTCGCTGGACAACATCTCCTCGATCCGCTTCGGCGACTACCTGAACTCGATCCCGTTGCCGGCCATGCTGAGCGTGTTCAAGGCCGAGGAATGGGACAACTACGGCCTGATCACCGTCGATTCCTCGCTGATCTACTCGATCGTCGACGTCCTGTTGGGCGGCCGGCGCGGGACCGCGGCGATGCGCATCGAGGGCCGTCCCTACACCACCATCGAACGTTCGCTGGTCGAGCGCATGATCCACGTCATGCTGAGCGACCTGAGCGCCGCCTTCGAGCCCTTGAGCCCGGTCACCTTCCGCTTCGACCGGCTGGAGACCAACCCGCGGTTCGCCACCATCTCGCGGCCCAGCAACGCCGCCATCGTGATCCGCCTGCGCATCGACATGGAGGACCGCGGCGGGCGGCTCGAGATGATGCTGCCCTATGCCACCCTGGAACCGGTGCGCGAACTGCTGCTGCAGATGTTCATGGGCGAGAAGTTCGGTCGCGACTCGATCTGGGAGACCCACCTGGCGGAGGAACTGTGGGTCACCGAAGTCGAGTTGAACGCGGTCCTCGACGAGCAGGTGATGCGGCTCAAAGACATCTTCAACCTCAAGGTCGGCTCGCAGATCCTGTTCAACGCGACCCCCGATTCGCTGGTCGATCTCAGGTGCGGCAACGTCAGCCTGTACAACGGCAAGATGGGCCGCAAGGGCGACCAGATCGCGGTCCGCATCCAGAACCGCCTGATCAAGGAAATAGGAACCTGAACGTGTCGATGTCCCTGGTTCTCGATATCGTGGTCGCCACCCTGCTGGTGGTCACCATCGGCTATGCGGTGGTGCTCAACCGCCGGCTGGGCATCCTGCGCCGCGACAAGGAAGAGTTGAAGAAACTGGTCGCCGGCTTCGGCGAGGCCACCGTCAGGGCCGAGGAAAGCATCGGCAAGCTGAAGAACACCACCGACGGCCTTCACGACAGCATCGACAAGGCCCAGGCGCTGCGCGACGACCTCGTCTTCCTCATCGACCGCGGCGGCTCGGCCGCCGACCGGCTCGAGGAGATGATCCGCTCGGCGCGCGACGAAACCGGCGTCGCCCCCCGTCCGTCGGCCGCCGCCAGCGGCGCCGGCGACCTCGAGAAGGCCGCCGAGTCCAAGTCCCAGGCCGAACGCGAACTGCTCAAGGCCCTCCAGGCCGCACGCTAGGGCGAAGGAACGAAGATGACCAATATCCTGTCACGGATCCGCTTCCTGCCGATAACCATTTTCGCCGCGGCCTTGATGTTGACCGTCAAGATCGGCGACATCTGGGAAGGCTTCGACGGCATCCTCAACGGGGCGATCTCGGTCGCCACCGCCAAGGCCCAGCAGGACGTCGACGATCCGCAACGCTCGAACGGGGACGACGACGCCCAGTCCTCCGAATCGGATGATTCGGAGAGCCTGTTGAGGGACGACCCGACCCTGCTGACCCAGGCCGAGATCGACCTCCTCCAGCAACTGGCCGAACGCCGCGAAGCCCTGGAGATTCGCGAGCAGGAGCTGGAGACGCGGGTCGGAATGCTGAAGGCCGCGGAATCGCGCATCGACAAGAAGGTCGAGGAGCTGAAGGCGTTCCAGTCGACCATCTCCAAGCTGATCATTACCTACGAGGACCAGCAGGACACCAAGATGCAGAGCCTGGTCAAGATCTACGAGAGCATGAAGCCCAAGGAGGCCGCCAAGATCTTCGAGTCGCTGGAGATCGACACCCTTCTGATGGTCGCCGAACGGATGAAGGAACGCAAGCTGGCGCCGATCATGGCCAAGATGGACCCGATCCGGGCGACCGAGATCACGATCGAGCTGGCGCGGCTCCGGCAACTGCCGGAGCCTGGCGAGGACACGGGCGGTTGAGGGTTTGACAGGGGAGCCAGCGGCGACGACGGTTACGGCCGGCCAGGGATGGGGTGGAATATGGCTGTAGACATGAACATGAATATTATGGTCGTGGACGATTACAAGACCATGTTGCGGATTCTCCGCAATCTCCTTCGGCAATTGAATTTTAACAACATCGACGAAACCACCCCCTTCATCATGACCACCGCCGAGAGCAAGTCCGAAAACGTCATTGCGGCGAAAGAGGCCGGGGTGTCCAACTACATCGTCAAACCGTTCAATGCGGAAACCCTGAAAGCCAAGATCACCAGCGTGTTCGGCAACTTCTAGGAGCGCTCATGGGGGCAGGCAAGGCGGATTCCGAACTCGAGCAGCGGCTCGGAGAACTCCGGAAAACCCACGGCGACACGGTCAAGGTCGCGGATGTCGCCAGGGTCGTGGAAGGCCTGGTCGAGTCCCTGAAAGACGACCTGGCATTGTTTGATTAGTCTGTCATGGACCCTCATCAGGCCAATCTTCCCCCGGATTCAGGGGGTAGCGGCGCAAACACCATAACCCAGTTCCTGGGGCTTTACCTCCTGATCCTTGCCTTTTTCATCCTCCTGGTCAGCATTTCCACCGTCGAGGATGTCAAATCGGAAGCGGTGATGGACAGCCTGTCCGCCGCCTTCACCTCGATCCTGCCGCCGAGCGTCAACCTGAGCACCATCAACGAGGATGAAGGCGACGTCCTGGCCGGGCAGCGCTTCCAGGAAGAGGTCACCGGGATCTTCGCCACCGAGATCCAGGTGGCCAAGGTCGAGGTCATCCAGCCGGGGCGGTTGATGCGCGTTCTGTTGCCCTCGGATTCCCTGTTCTTCACCGACAAGATCGAGGTCAGGCCGTCGCGCTTTCCGTTGCTCGACCGCCTGGTGGCGGCGGTCAGCGGACGCCCCCCGGGGCTGCGCTACGACATCGAGTTCGTCATCGGCAGCGACTACACCGGCGAGAAGAGCCTGCCCATCGGACAGACCCTGGAGCTGGCCCGCGCCGGCTCCTTCGCCCGCCAACTGCACGCCCGCGGGGTGCCTCCCGACAGCATCGCGGTCGGCATCATGCCCGGCGACCCGGAGGAGTCCGCGATCTGGCTCTACGTCCGCGACATCGACGAAACCCGCCTCAGGTTCGAGATCCCGAAGGACGGTGGACAATAGCGATGGCCATGGACAGTGACATTCCCCAGGCGCCGCCGACCAGCCGGGCGTGGATGATCACGTTCACCGACCTGGTGTCCCTGATGCTGACCTTTTTCGTCATGATGTTCTCGATGTCCAACGTCAAGCCGGACAAGTGGAACGACATGACCAACGCCCTGTCCCAGGGCCTCAATACCGAAAGCCAGCGGGCCGCCGCGGCGGCCACCGCCAAGTTCAGCATCTCCACCATCTTCCGCAAGCGGGCGATCAATCTCGACTACCTGAGCGCGGTGCTGGAGGATGCGATGGCCCAGGTGCCGCTGCTCGAAAACAGCCAGCTGCTGCGCCTGGAGGACCGTCTGGTCATCGCCCTGCCGGGCGACCTGCTGTTCCATCCGGGCCGCGCCGTGATGACCGAACGGGCCCGCCAGGCGCTGTTCAGCCTCGGCGGCATCCTGCGCAACATCGGCAACCAGATCGGCGTCAACGGCCATTCCGATCCCCTGCCCCCCAAGGGCGGCGAGTACACCTCCAACTGGGAACTGTCGGTGGCCCGCGCCATCGCCGTCGTCAACGCCCTGCGCCGCGCCGGGTATCCCGATGACATCGTCGCCTACGGCTACTCCGACAGCCGCTACCAGCAACTGCCCGACCTGCCCGAACAACAACGCCAGGCCATGGGCCGGCGGGTCGACATCGTGGTCTTCTCGACGGTCGGCAACTTGTGATGGGGCGGCGCCGGCACGCATACCCGTTCCTGTTGGCCCTGGCGGGCGCGGTGGTGGCGTTGTCCCCGGCTTGGGCCGACACCGTGTCGGTCCGCGCCGCCGCCCACCAGGGCTACGGGCGGATCGTCTTCAACTGGCCGGCGCCGGTCCCCTACGCCGCCGACATCTCGGGCGGCCGGCTGGTGGTCCGCTTCGGACGACCCATCGAGGCCGCCTACGGTCCCGTCGTGAGGGGGCTCGGGACCTACCTTCGGGGCGCCGAGCCGGGCGCCGACGGCCGCTCGGTGGTCTTCACCCTGAAGGGCAGCTTCGGCCTGCGCAGTTTCGATCTCGGCAGCGCCGTGGTCGTCGACCTGCTGGACCAGGGCGCGGAGCCGGCCGCCAAGGCACCGGACGCCGCCCCGGCGGCGCCCCGGGTGCGGGTACGGACCGGCGAGCACGAGGGATACACCCGCGTCGTCTTCGACTGGCCGCGCAAGGTCGGCTACAAGGTCGCCCGCAGCGGCTCCACGGTGACCGTCACCTTCGCCCGCCCGGCGCGGCTCGATCTCGGGCCCCTGCGCTCGCGCTCGCTGAAGAACATCCGGGGCGCCACCGCCGCCGCCAAGGACGGCGGCCTGACCGTCACCCTGACGGTTCCGGAAACCTCGCGGGTCCGCGATTTCCTGTCCGGCCCCAAGGTGGTCCTCGACGTGATGGCGCCCAGCGAACCCGAACCCGCCGCCGCCAAGCCCGAAGCGCCGGCCCCGGCCCCGGCGGCCAAGGAAACGGCTTCGGCGACCCCGGCGGCGCCCAAGACCGCGGCCCTGACCAAGCCGACGCCGCTGGTCCCGGGCCAGCCCACGGCCCTGACTCCGCCGCCGAAGACCACCGCCCCGGCGGCCCCCGGAGCGGCCCCGCAACAG
>CAZWEZ010000104.1:0-12745 GCA_964632795.1 uncultured Thalassospiraceae bacterium
ATTACCGCAGCCTCGCCGCCGAAGGCGAATAGGGCGAGGGTGAATAGGGCGAGGGTGAATGACTAGTACAGTGCGCACCGCTCTTTGGGTGCTAACAGTTATTACGGTGGGCCTCTTGGCCTCTCTTCTGGGGTATTCCGTGTCGTTCAAGACCGGCGTCGAGCCCGGATATTTCGAGGCCGTCGAGGCCGGCAGCTACGGCGCCGGGGCGGGGGACGGAGATGCCGGGGCCGCCGGAATGGACGAGGAGATGCAAGACTATTACAAGAAACTGCTGTCGGAATGAGCCGCTATCTTTTGCATTAGGCGGCGGGAATCTCCCTTGAATATGAATGACGGCGAAGCCTGGGACGTGGTGATCTTGGGCGCGGGCCTCGCCGGCCTCACGGCGGGCAATCTGTTGTCCGGGCCGGGCGCGGACGTACTCGTCATCGAGAGGGAAAGGGCGGTCGGCGGCCTTTCCAGGACCATGGAGCACAACGGATTCAGGTTCGACCTTGGAGGGCACCGGTTCATTACCGACAACCAGAGGGTCGATGATTTGGTCAAGGATATCCTCGACGGTGATTTTCTGGAAGTGGACCGCTCGAGCAAGGTCCTCCTGAACGGAAAGTATTTCGACTACCCGTGGAGACTGTTGAACGCGTTCCGGGGCCTGGGCGTCCGCGGAACGTCGGCGATTCTTTTCGATTATTCCGCCGAACGGCTTCGCCGTCTTTTCCGCAAAACCGAGATAAGATCGTTCGAGGACGTGATGGTGCACCGTTTCGGCCGCGCCATGTTCGACATTTTCATCAAGGAATACAGCGAAAAGGTCTGGGGCATCGAGTGCGGCCTTATCGCCAAGGAATTGGCCGAGTGGCGCATCCAGGGCCTTTCCTTGTGGGTCGCCGCCAGGGACGCGTTGTACGGTCCCGGCGGCGGAAACGTGCGCACTCTTGCCCGCAAGTTCCTCTTTCCTCCGTTGGGGATCGGGATGATCGCCGAGGGACTGCGGCGGGAAATCGAAAGAAACAACCCTGTTCTGACCGACACAACGGTCGTGCGGGTCGATCATTCCACCGGCAAGATCGATAGCGTGACGGTGCGAAAGGGGAACGAAACCCGTCTCCACCGGGCCGCGGAATTCGTCTCCAGCATCCCCCTCAACACCCTGGTGCGCCTGCTCGATCCGAAACCGCCGGCAGAGATCCTCGAGGCGGCGGCCGGGCTTCGATTCCGGGACCTTTTGATGGTCACGGTCATGATCGACCGTCCGAGGGTTACCGACCTGACCTGGATATACGTGCCCGGGCGCCAGATACCGTTCGGGCGAATACACGAACCGACCAACTGGAGCGCGAAAATGGCCCCGGAGGGAAAGACCCTCCTGGTCACCGAGCATTTCTGCTTCCGCGGCGACGGTCTCTGGAGGACGGCTGATGATGCCCTGGTCGAAACCACCGTCGCCAGCCTGGAAGGCCTGGGGTTCATCCTCAGGCACGAGGTGATCGACAGCCTGGTCCTGAGGATTCCCAACGCCTATCCTGTCTTTGAAGTCAGCCACCACGAGAACCGCCGGAAAATCCGCGATTACCTGGAGACATTCGGGAACTTGCGGGTGATCGGACGGGGCGGGACGTTCAGGTATTTCAACATGGATCACGCCATCGAATCGGGAATCTCCGCGGCCGAAGAGATCATCGCCGGAAATCCGGAATTGCGCTCCCACGGCTGCGACGAATCGGCCCTGGCGGAGGCGCGCCCATGAAATGTGCGTTGATCATCCCGGCCTGGAGGCCCGAGGAGATATTTTCGACCAGGACCGCCGGCTCGCAAATCAATTACTGGCAGCCCCTCGGAACCCTTTACGTGGGGGCCTCCCTTGTCGAGGCCGGCCACGAGGTCGAGTTCCTCGACGGGTCGTTCTTGACTCACGAAGCCATACTGCGCCGGGTCGACCGAATGAAACCCGACTTCGCGGGCATCTATTCGACGACCTTCGGCTGGCCTGGAGCGGTGAGGACGGCGGCCGATATCAAGGCGCTCGACCGGCAGATATTGACCTGCGTCGGCGGGCCCTATCCAACGGTGGCACAGGACGGGTGCCTGGGCGATGGAGGCGAGGGGATCGACGCGGTCGTCGTCGGTGAGGGCGAAGGAACCGTCGTCGAGATCCTGAAGCGGCTCCGATCGGGAATGGATCTGGTAGGCGTTCCGGGCGTGGTGGCCAGGAAAAACGGCAACATCGTCCGCAACCCGCCAAGGCCCCTGATCGCCGACCTGGACAGGCTGCCTTTCCCGGCCCGGGAGCTGTTGGGCGACGGAAGCCGCTACATCCCGGCGCCGGCCACATACAGAAGAAAGCCTGTCGCCGTCATCACCACCTCGAGAGGATGCGACCGGCGCTGCGTCTTCTGTTTCCAGATCGACAAGGAGAGAAAGGGCGGAACCCGCGGTGTCCGTTTTCGCAGCGTCGAAAACGTGCTGGAAGAAATCGAACTGTGCCTCAGACAGGGCTACCGCGAAATCAAGTTCATTGATGATTCCCTTGCCGCCGATTATGGCCGGGCCATGCGGCTCGCCGGCGAGATCAAGCGCCGCCGCCTCGACTTCACCTGGTTTGCCTCGGCCTGCGCGAACCAGGTGGACGAACCTCTGCTCGCGGCGATGAAGGACGCCGGCTGCTGGGCGATCCTGATCGGCGGCGAAAGCGGCGTGCAAAGGAACCTCAACACGCTGCGCAAGGGCATCACCCTCGATCAGATACGCAACGCCGTGCGCGCGGCCAAGAAGGTGGGTCTTAGGGTAAGCGTGCCGTTCATGTTCGGAATTCCCGGCGAGACCTTTGACGATGCCCTCAGAACCATCGATTTCGCCGTCGAACTGGATCCCGACCTGGCCAACTTTCACGCCATCACGCCGTTCCCCGGGACGCCGCTGTACGACCGCGCCGAGGAATATGGCGCCGTTTCCGGCGATCTCCTGGACTTCACCTATCAGGGCGCGGCGTTCGTCCCCCACACCATGACCAGAGACGAGATTCTGAAGGCCCGACAGTTGGCTTTCCGGAGATTCTATTCGCGGCCCTCGTTCCTTGTCCGCAGGCTTGGCGCCATACGGAGCTGGAGCGACTGCAAGA
Organism: uncultured Thalassospiraceae bacterium; assembly: GCA_964632795.1. Classification (GTDB taxonomy): domain Bacteria; phylum Pseudomonadota; class Alphaproteobacteria; order Rhodospirillales; family 2-02-FULL-58-16; genus CAZWEZ01. The sequence continues at coordinate 3,122 of CAZWEZ010000104.1, forward strand.
CCGCCATCACGGGCCTGCGGAGCCTGTTTTGGCTGTGGATGGACAGGATGCTTTTTCATCGGGGGAAGCCGGCGCCACGGCGGGCGCCGGGCGAATACCGCTTATATTGAGGTACTCCTTGAGGAGCGCGGGATACAGCCTCGGATTGAACAGTATGTTCATGATGAAATGGCATTCGTGGGTGCAGTGGCAGGCGCTGGCCATAATGGGTTTCAATACTTCTTTGGCTTGTTTCGAGCGTAGCATCTTCCCCATATCGCAGCCATGGTCCCTCACGTTTCCGAAACTTGTTGTTAGGATTTCACAGGGATAGACCTCGCCGGATTCGGTCAGGACCAGACTCAACCTTCCCGAATAACAGGGAACCAGCCGGCGACCCTCGATCAGGGTTCGATGGATCAATCGACGTTGCAGAATATCCTGCGCGGCCTTGAGACGGGCGCCCGCGAACTTGTGAATGTTGGCCGTCCGGTTCCTCAAGTTATGCTCCAGACGGTCTATGGCGCGACGGTATTTTTCGACATCGACCGTCTTGTATCGTTCCTCGAGGAGATTGCCGCGGACCATCGAGATCGTATGGGTGCCCTGGGGGGCGAGGCCCGCGACGAAATCGATGATCTCGTCCATCCGGTGCTGGTTCTCGGAAAAGAAGACGGTGTTGATTCCCAGTTCGAGATTCGGATACCTGTCGAGAAGATCGCCCAGCAACCGATAGGTTTCCATGGCCTTGTCGAAACCGCCGGGCGATTCGCGCAACGCATCGTGAGCGCCGTTGAGCCCATCGACCGAGACCTTGACGACGATCACGCTTTTCGGGCAACGCAGGAGAATCCGTTCGGTCTGATCCCGGATCACTTCCGGCAACAGGCCGTTGGTTGGAAACAGCATGATCGGAGGCCTGTTTTGGTCGTGGAAGATCGCGCTCATTTCCACCAGGCCGTCGTGCAGGAAAACCTCGCCTCCCGAGAAGGCGACCCACAACAGCCGCCCCAGGGACCGGGAGATTCTGCGGATTTCGTCCAACGACAGGTCCTCGCCGTCGCCGGCCGCGCCGTCGGCGCTTCTCAGATAGAAACACCAGGGGCAGTTGGCGTTGCATTTCCTGGTCACGAAGAAGGTCAACTGGATCGGCCGGCCTTTCCGGAAAATCGATGGAATGTGACGCAAGGGGGAATACATCGTCATCCGCCCTTTCGTTGGCTGTGTCCGAAGGCGAGATATCGCACGACGCCGGCGAAGCCGCCGGCGCCTACGGCCAGGGGATACAAGAACAGATAATACGCCGCTGCCGCAACCCCGAAGACGCCCCCTCCACCCTTGAAAAACGCCATGATCAGGCCCCTGCTAACCGATAGACTGCCGGCAATAGGCAGGGTCATCAAATACAATATCAAGGAATTATTATAAATTACATACAATAGTAGTAGAGTAACATTAGTAAAGAAGAAAGCGACATTTGTTTTTAATTCAGTAGATGCTGTTCCTGAATCTGCGAAGACATCTCTGTTCTTAATGGAATAAATGGTCCAATTCATGGACTTGAAGACGGCATTGCGCAGGGACCGGTAGAGGGAAAAGTTGAAGATGTGACGGACCTGAAGGCGGGGGTTTATGACGATGCGGCATCCCGCCCGGCGCAGCCTGTGGCTGAACTCGACATCCTCGGCCACCGGCAGGAAACCCTCCGGAAAGCCCCGGTTCCTCCGGAACGTCTCGGAGTCGATGACCATCACGTGGGCGGCCGCATAGTCGGCCTGGTCGATGTTCTTGCACTCCGAGTAGTTGATGAAAATGGATTGAAAATGACCGAAGAAGCCCTGGTCGTAGGGCTGTTGGGTGTAGGTCCCCCCGATCACGACGCCGGGCCCGTACGATAAGAAAGACCTCGCCGCAACGGCGAGGGAGCCCTCTTCCAGAAGACAATCGGCGTCGGTAAAGAAAAGAACCTCGCCGCGGCTGTACGCGGCGCCGGTATTCCTGGCGGTCGAGGCTCCGCCATGCCGGTCGAGGCGGATCAGCTTGCAAGGGAACCGTTCGATCACCTCGATGGACTCGTCCTCGGAATGGTCGTCGACGACGATCACCTCGAAGGGCTCGTACTTGGACGCGAAGGCCGCTTCAAGGCATAGTCCGATCGTCGCTTCGCCGTTGCGGTTGGGAATTATTAAGGAGATAAATGGCGCCATCGTCCTATGACAACGATACTATAGAAGCCGGTGTGGGTTGCCAACAGCGCCGGCCACGGCAAGACGGCGTAGCATCGATGCTCAGTAGTAGGACGGGGGCCGTTCCTTGTCGGTCTTGAGGATGTCGAGAGTTAGGGAAAGCCGCGGCGCGAGCTGATGCGAGCATGGGTAATTCCATTTGAAATGTTGAAATATTGAAGAATCTAATATATTAAAGAGAAAATACATTGTGTGAACGCACATGAGCGTGGCCATGCTTTCCTGTGGCAGGAAGGGGAGGTGCCATGCAGTATCTTGGTTTCGGGCGCCTCCCGCCTTGCCAACAGGGGAATCACCGATTCCGCTCTATTGCGAGACCGTTAAGCCCTCGGTCAAGAAGGGCTAACAGGTAAAGTGTTGTCATGAAACCGTCCGCCCCCGCATCGAGGGCCAGGGGAGAGGCGGAATGTCAACGGAGTCCAAAACAGAGGAGGAAAAGTATGATCAAGCTATCTATTTGGCGGACTTTCGCCGCCGGCGTTATGGCTCTTTCGTTGTTAGGTTGGAGCGCAACGGTCAAGGCCGCGGAATGGGCGAACCCCGATCTGCTGTTGTCGGCGGAAACCCTGAAACAGAACATCGGCAAGGCGGATTGGGCGGTCATCGACTGCAGGGCCCTGAAGGCCTACGCCAAAGGCCATATCCCCGGCGCCATAAGCCTCGGCAAGCGGTGCAAGAAGGCGCTCAGGGACGTCACCGCCAGAGCCTTTCGGAACATTTCAAAATACGAGAGTCTCCTGGGAAAGGTGGGCATCGGCAACGACACCCATGTGGTATTCTATTATGACGGTATTGGAACCATAACCGACGCCACGGTTGGATTCTGGATTCTCGAATATCTCGGCCACGACAAGGCCCATGTCCTCAACGGCGGCCTGGACGCATGGCGCAAGGCGGGCAACCGTCTCGAAGCCAAGCCGACCATCAGGAAGGCAGCCACCTTCAAGGCCAACGTGAAAGCCAGCGCCTATAGCGAAACCGAGGAGATTTTGCGGATCGCCACGGGGAGCTTGAAAGACGTGCAGCTTCTCGATTCCCGGACCAAGGCCGAGTTCGTAGGAAAGGACATACGGGCGATCCGGGGCGGTCGCGTCCCCAACACGGACCTCAATGTCTCGCATCTGGACACCCTGGCCCAGGCGAAGGATCCGAAGACAGGGAAGATGGGGCCGATCTCTTACTTCGACCCCAACGTGGTGGCGGAGAAATTCGCGTCCCTGGACAAGAACAAGCGCACCGTCGCCTACTGCCAGACGGGAACGCGCTCGACCATGACCTACCTGCAACTCAGGCTGCTCGGGTTCAAGGACCCCGCGAACTGGGATGAATCATGGCGAGTCTACGGCTCCCAGCTGGATTATCCCGTTGCTGGCGAGCAGTGGTACAACTTCGCCGGCGTCAACAAGAAAATCAAGGCGCTCGAGAAGAAGGTCAAGACTATCGAGGCCGCTGCCAAGAAGTAGTTCCCGTTTCGGCGTTACAGAAAGCATTGGGGCCAGATGGGATTGCTTATTCCCATCTGGCCTGGCAGTAGGAGACCAACTCCCCCAGCCCGGCTTCGCGGAGGCAGAGGCCGACTGGCTTCATCCGCTCAGCAAGAAGGTGTGGAGCACATTTTACGTGCGGGCGTTGGATCGGCAGTATGATAGTAGATATCGCCAATGATCCCTCGACATATGAGATTTGCGAAGCTACATAGGCCGGCAGCCCGCCGTCGATGGCGGCGCGAATATCGGGGCACCCGGCGGCCGCGCCCAGCCACATGGGATCGATGTAGTCGGGACCCTTCTTGAAGGGCTGGACGGCAAGGCCGCGTTTCTTGATGGCGGCGCACAGGCCCGTCGTGACGACGGTCTTGCCCGACGATTTGTGGGCCGCCGATATGTAGAGGTGGGCCATGGTTCACTCGGCGGGTTCGTCGGCCAGGCTTTCGGGCAGCAGCGGCAGGACCTTGACCGCCACCGCGACGATGGCCAGGGCCAAGGCGACCCCGCCCGCCCCGAGGGCCGCTTCCGGCAGGCTGGGGGCGTAGGCGTTGATATGGCCGTCGATGACGCTGGCCTCCACCATCCCCGGGAACAGGACCATGGGATAGGCCTGGCCGCCGATGATCAGGACGTAGATCTGGGCCAGGCCTCCGATCACCACCAGCAGCGCCGAGACGACGACCGCCCCCAGCGAGCCGGCGGTCCTCGGATAGTAGATCAGGAACAGCGGGGCCAGCCCCCCGAGCGCCACCTGACCGGCCCAGAACAGGGCCGTGTAAACGCCGCCTTCGAGCAGGATGAAACGTTCGATGCCCCGATGTTCGGCGGCGTACGGGGTCGTCAGGTGGTGGACGACGGTGAAATACAGCACCACGCCGACCAGCACCCCGAGCAGGTTCCCCAGGCGGCGCACCACGGTCTTCCCCAAGGGCCGGCGGCTCCAGACATGACAGGCCGTCAGGACCAGGATGAAGACGGCCAGGCCGAGGACCAGCGAGAGGGACACGAACATCGGCGCCAGAAGCGCCGAATCGAAGGCCTCGCGGGCCGCCAGGAAGCCGAATTCGAGGCCGATCCCGGTGCTCAGGGAGATGCCGAACAGGAACCCGACCAGGCAGGCCGCCCGGCTGTAGCGACTCATCCGCGGTTCCATCACCGTCCACAGGAAGACGCCGATGGCGGCCACGAAGCCGGCGTAGCGGAAGATGTTCGAGGCCAGCGTCGATTTGAAGTTGAAGTGGCTCATCGCCACCCACAGGCGGTCGGGCCGTCCCAGGTCCAGCACCAGCACGAACAGCCCGCCGGCCAGCAGGGCCACCGCCAGCAGTCCCGAGAGACGGGCCAGCGGCCAGTAGGCCCGACGCCCGAACAGCCGCGAGATGGTGACCACGTTGAACGACCCGGCGGCGGCCAGGATCAGGAACACCGAGACCACGTGGGGCAGGGTCCACACCACCTGGTTGGTCATCCCGGTGACTTGGTGGCCCTGGTCATCGACGTACCAGGCGGCGCCGAGGCCGGCGGCGACGAACAGGAACAGCCAGAAGAGCAGGGTCACGTAGTCGCCGCCGCGGCCCGCGATCTGCCGGTAGACGAAGCGTTTCATGGTCCCGTCCTCCTCCCTTCACAAACCCAGGTAGAGGACGCCGGGCTCGAGGCCCAGGTCGGCCCGGATGCGGGTGGCGAGGTGGCGGGAGGCCTGCCGGGAGATGGCGCTGTCGGGGTCGTAGAGGTCGCCGAAGGTCAGCGCGCCGGGACAGGCCTCGACGCAGGCCGGGATGCGGCCGTCGTCGATGCGGTGGACGCACAGGGTGCACGATTCCACGGTCCCCTTGCCGCGCGGGGCGTGAGGCTTCTGGTCCTCGACCTCGGAGAAGACGAAGGACCGCGCCTTGTACGGACAGGCCATCATGCAGTAGCGGCAGCCGATGCAGATGTGCTTGTCGACCAGGACCACGTTGTCGGCCCGCTTGAACGAGGCGCCGGTGGGGCAGACGTCGACGCAGGACGGACGGCGGCAGTGCTGGCACATCACCGGCAGGCGGCGGGTCGCGCCGCCCTGGCGGTCGCTTACGGTAACGATGCGGATCCATTGCGGGTCGGTGTCGATATCGCCGCTTTGCCGCCAGCCGTTCTCGTTCCGGCAGGCCTCGACGCAGGTCTGGCAGCCGTCCTTGCACTTTGTGGTGTCGATGAGCAGCCCCCAGCGCACCCTGGCCGAGACCGCGCCGGCCGGGGCGACCAGGACCATCCCCGGGGCCAGGGCAATGCCGGCGATGGCGCCGACCAGCCTCCGGCGGCGGCGGTTCATCTGCCCGGCCTCCCCGGCTTGGCGGTGTGGCACTGGAAGCAGTCGATGCGGACCGCCACGTAGGCATGGCAGGTCTCGCAGAAGGGACGGACGGTCGGTTCCCCGCCGGCGGCCGGGTCGGGAACGGCGTGACAGGAGACACAGCCCTTGAGGGAGTAGCGACCGTCGCGGATGCCCCGGCGCACGGTGTCGTCGCGCTGGTGGAAGAGTAAATCCATATGGTAGCGGCGCATGACGTCCACCGGGGCGACGCATTTCCCCTCCTCGCCCTCGGCCGACGCCGCCCACAGCAACGCCGCCCACAGCAACGCCGCCGCGGCGACGGCGGGAAGGACGCGGAGCGGGTTCATCCGCCCAACCCCATCTGGATGTAGCCGCTGGGGCAGACGTCCATGCAGATGTGGCAGCCGATGCAGGCGCCGTAGTCGGTCTCCACGTAGCGGCCCATGGTCCGCCGGTCCTTGGCCACCCGGGACACCGCGTCCCGGGGACAGTAGATGACGCAGTTGTCGCACTCCAGGCACAACCCGCAGTCCATGCAGCGCCCGGCCTCGGCGACCGCCTGTTCCTCGTCAAGGGCGATGAGCCGGTTGTCGAAGTTGCCGACCAGGGCCTCGGCGGCGATCTCCACGCGCCGGCGCCGGTTGCGTTCCCCATAGGTGAAATGGCCGAGGAACAGGTTGTCGTGGCCGACGGTCTCGACTGACGCGCGGTCCTCGAGGTTGTGGAGCGTGAGGTCGGCGCCCCCGGCGCGGGGGAATTCGAAACGATGGACATCGACCCTCGGCCGGCGCGCCGGCTCCTCGCCGCGGAGATAGGCGTCGATGCCCTCGGCGGCCTTCCAGCCGTGGCCGATCGCCGTCGTCAGCAGCCCCGGGGCGATGGCGTCGCCGCCGACGAAATGGCCCGGCCGGCCCGCGATCCCGAAAACCTTGTCGAAATCGATCCAGCCCTCGCCGTTGTCCAGGCGCTCGATCCCGGCGAGGTCCATCCGCTGGCCGGTGGCGGCGACGATCATCGCGCACGGGATGTCGAACTCCTCGCCGTCGCGGGGCACCATCTTCTTGTTGTCGATCCACTCCACCGGGACCACGCGCAGGGCGGTGGCCAGGCCGTCCTCGCCCCGCATGACCTCGACCGGGGCCAGCTCCTGGCGCCACTCGACGCCTTCGGCGATCACGTCTTCGATGTCATCGCTCGCCGCCGGCGCCCGCGCCATGGAGCGGCGGTAGACGATGGCCGCCTCGACGCCGAGCCGTATCGACACCGCCGCGCAGTCGAGCGCCGTGTCGCCGCCGCCGATAACCAGCACCTTGCCCGGAAGACGGGTGGTCTGGCCCAGGTTGACGGCGCGCAGGAAGGCCAGGCCGTCGATGCAGTTGGCGGCCTCGGCGCCGGGGCACGGCAGGGGCCGTCCGGCCTGGGCGCCGATGCCCCAGAAGACGGCCTCGAACTCCGCGTCAAGCCGGTCGGCGGAGACATCAACGCCGATTCGCGTCGCGACGCGGACCTCGATCCCCATGTCGAGGATGCGCTTGATCTCGGCATCGACCACCGGACGCGGGCAACGGTGGGTGGAGAGCCCGTACTGGAGCATGCCGCCGAGCTTGGCGTTGGCCTCGAAGACGACCGGGGCATGGCCCATCCGGCGGAGCTGGTAGGCGCACGACAGGCCGGCCGGGCCGCCGCCGACGACGGCGACCCTCTTGTTGGTCTCGCGTTCCGGCGGCGGAAAGGCAAGGCCGGCCTCGAGGGCGAAGTCGCCGATATAGTGCTCCACCGCGTTGATGCCGACGTGGTCCTCCACCTGGTTGCGGTTGCAGCCGTCCTCGCAGGGCGCCGGGCAACAGCGGCCCATCAGCGCCGGGAAGGGGTTGGCGTCGGTCATCCGGCGGAAGGCGTATTCCTGCCACGAGACGCCTTCGGGAGGGGTGTCGAGGCCGCGCACGATGTTGAGCCAGCCGCGTACGTCGTGGCCGGAGGGACAGTTCCCCTGGCACGGCGGGGTGCGGTGGACATAGGTCGGACAGAGATCGGATTCGCCGCCGACGACGATCCATTCGCGCCATTCGCCGGGACTGTCGTCGCCGTCCCGGTAGCGGCGGTAGGTCAGGGCGGAATCGGCCATTACCGTCACTCCTTGGTGCCCAGCCGGATGGCGTTGCCGACCAGCTGGTGGCCGCTGACGATCATCTCGGGATCGAAGTCGTAATAGGGCAGCACGCCGGTGAACTGGGCCTTGCAGATGGCGCACACGGCGACCATGTGGGTAACCCCGTCGTTGTCCACCACGTCCTTGAGGGCCTGCATCCGCGGCAGCGCCCCCTGGATCCGGATCTCCATCAGCTCGTCGGTCAGGAGGCCGCCGCCGCCGCCGCAGCAGAAGGTCTTCTCGAAGGTGGTGGCGGGGTTCATCTCGACGAACCGGTTGACGCTGGCCTTGATCACCTGGCGGGGAATGTGGAACTGGCCGCCCGGCCTGTCGCCCATCCGCGAGGCGCGCGCGATGTTGCACGAATCGTGATAGGTCACCGTCATGCGGTCGTTGGCCGAGGGGTCCAGGGCGAGGGCGCCCCGCCCGATCAACTCGTGGGTGACCTCGAAGATGTGCTGGGGCACCGGATAGCCGGGGTCCAGGAAGTCCCACGGCCCGGCCAGGGTGTTGAGGAAGTTGTAGGCGACCCGCCAGGCGTGGCCGCATTCGCCGAAGACGATGCGCCGGACCCCGAGCTCCAGGGCCGCCTCGCGGATCCGCATGGCGACCTTGCGCATCTGCGTGTAGGAGCCGATGAACATGCCGAAGTTGCCGGCCTCGGAGGCATGGTTGCTGAGCGTCCAGCGGATGCCGGCCTGGTGGAAAACCTTGGCGTAGCCGATCAGGCCGTCGACGTGGGGCTCGGCGAAGAAATCGGCCGAGGGGGTGACCAGCAGGACCTCGGCGCCGGCTTCGTCGAGGGGGAACCGGACGTTAACGCCGGTGCTCTCCTTGACCTCCTCCTCCAGCTCCTCGAGGGTGTTGACCAGCGCCGGCCCCGGCAGGCCCAGGTTGTTGCCGATCTTGTGGACCTTGCCCAGCACCTCGTTGACGTACTTCTGGCCGACTCCGATGTGGTTCATGATCTCGCGCGCCGCCATCGAGATCTCGGCGGTGTCGATGCCGAAGGGACAGAACACCGAACAGCGGCGGCATTGGGAACACTGGTGGAAGTAGACGTACCAGTCGTTCAGCATTTCCTCGCTCATCGGCGCCGCATCGACCAGCTCGGGAGCCAGGCGGCCGGAGGCCGTGAAGTGCCAGCGGTAGAGCCGGCGCAGCAGGTCGGCGCGGGCCACCGGCATGTTCCGGGGGTCGCCGGAGCCGAGAAAGAACTGGCACTTGTCGGCGCACGCCCCGCACTCGACGCAGGAATCCAGGAACACCTCCAGGGAACGGTACCGGCCCAGCAGCTCGCCCAGCTTGGCGGCGGCCGCGTCCTGCCAGCCGTCGACCAGTTCGCCGGGAAAGCCCAGGGCATGCTGGTGCTCGGGCGAGGCGGGGTAGGGCTTGAGGTGGGCCGTGGCCCCTTCCCGGAGGGCGGGGAGCTCCAGGAAGTCCTTCAGT
>CAZWEZ010000105.1:0-12725 GCA_964632795.1 uncultured Thalassospiraceae bacterium
CCCGGCGCGGACCCCCATGGCGAGGATCAACCGCCGGCCGTCGGCCATCGCCAGCAGCGCCTCGAACGATTCGCCGTCCCGGCGCAGGGCCGCGACGCCCGCGCTCAGGGTCTCGCGCGGCGCCCCCTCGAAGAGGGCGGCGACGTCGGCGAACCGGGAATCGGTCCCGGCGGCGAGCTCCAGCAGCACCGCCAGGCGCCGCGAGCAGCTTTCCCCGCCGCCGGCGATGTCCCACATGAACAGGCCGTCGGGAGCCGTCGCCAGCATCTCGCGGTTCATTTCGATCGCCTCGCCGGAAACCTGGTTCCGGCGGCGCGATTCGGCGACCAGCCGGCGCTGCCACAGGAGAAGCGGCCCCGCCGCCGCCGCCCCCAGCACGCCGAGCGCGAGCGCCGCCAGCGGGTCCATCACCGCACCGGAGCCGCCCGTGGGGCGGCGGTGTTGTCGGGAACCGTCTGCATGGCCGAATCTTAAGCAGATAAGGCCGCCCGAACAAGGCCGCCCCGTTCAATAGCGGTAGTAGTCGGGCTTGAAGGGCCCCTCCACGGGAACCGAGATGTAGTCGGCCTGCTTCGCGGTCAGCCTGGTCAGGGTGACCCCCAGCTTGTCCAGGTGCAGGGAGGCCACCTTCTCGTCCAGGTGCTTGGGCAGCACGTAGACCTGGTTGTCGTAGTTCTTGGAGTTGGTCCACAGCTCGATCTGGGCCAGCACCTGGTTGGTGAACGAGGCGCTCATCACGAAGCTGGGGTGGCCGGTGGCGCAGCCCAGGTTGACCAGCCGCCCCTCGGCCAGCAGGATCAGCCGCTTGCCGTCGGGGAACTCGATCTCGTCGACCTGGGGCTTGACGTTGTGCCATTTGAGATTGCGCAGCGCCGCGATCTGGATCTCGGAATCGAAGTGGCCGATGTTGCAGACGATGGCCCGGTCCTTCATCGTCCGCATGTGGTCGATGGTGATGACGTCGACGTTGCCGGTGGCGGTGACGAACAGGTCGCCGACGGCCGCCGCGTCGTCCATGGTCACCACCTGGTAGCCCTCCATCGCCGCCTGCAGGGCGCAGATGGGGTCGATCTCGGTGATCATCACCCGGGCCCCCTGGTTGCGCAACGAGGCCGCCGATCCCTTGCCGACGTCGCCGTAGCCGCAGACCACCGCGACCTTGCCCGCGACCATCACGTCGGTGGCCCGCTTGATGCCGTCGACCAGGCTTTCGCGGCAGCCGTACAGGTTGTCGAACTTGGACTTGGTCACCGAATCGTTGACGTTGATCGCCGGCACCTTGAGGGTTCCCTGGCCGGCCATCTCGTAGAGCCGGTGGACGCCGGTGGTGGTCTCCTCGGACAGCCCGCGAACGTCGCCCAGCAACTCGGGGTACTTGTCGTGCATGAGCTGGGTCAGGTCGCCGCCGTCATCCAGCAGCAAGTTGGGGCGCCAGCCGTCGGGGCCGACAATGGTCTGCTCGATGCACCACCAGAACTCCTCCTCGCTCTCGCCCTTCCAGGCGAACACCGGGATCTTGCGCTCGGCCAGGGCCGCCGCCGCGTGGTCCTGGGTCGAGAAGATGTTGCACGAGCTCCATCTGACCTCGGCCCCCAGCTCGATCAGGGTCTCGACCAGCACCGCGGCCTGGATGGTCATGTGGATGCAGCCGGCGATGCGGGCGCCCTCGAGCGGCGTCTTGCCGGCGTGGTCCTCGCGCAGCGCCATCAGGCCGGGCATCTCGGTCTCGGCGATGGCGACCTCCTTGCGGCCCCACCCGGCGAGGGAGTTGTCGGCAACCTTGTAATCGTCGAACGAACTCATGATCGAAATCTCCTGGTATCAGGCGAGGGCGTTGAAGTCATCGAGCAGGGTGGCGATGCGTCCGGCGTCGATCTGGTCCATGATGATGCGGGCGCGGCGGTCGGCGGCGTTGAGGTCCATCGCCCGGACCCGCTCCTTGACCCGCGGGATGTTGACCCAGGCCATCGACAGCTCGCGGAAGCCGAGTCCCAGAAGCAGCGCCGTGTAGCGGGGATCGCCGGCCATCTCGCCGCAGATGCTGACCGGGATGCGGGCCCTCAGCCCGGCCTCGGCCGAGAACTGGATCAGCCTCAGGACCGCCGGATGCAGGGGGTTGTAAAGGTGGGCCACGTGTTCGTCGCCGCGGTCGATGGCCAGGGTGTACATGGTCAGGTCGTTGGAGCCGATGGCGAAGAAGTCGCTGGCCTGGGCCAGGGCGTCGGCCGACAGCGCCGCGCCGGGGACCTCGATCATCACCCCGATCGGGGGCAGGGGGTCGGCGATGGGGACGTGGCGGCGCTTCAGCTTGCGGGCGGCGCGGATCATGATGTCGCGGGACCGGCGGACCTCCGACACCGTCGACACCATCGGCAGCAGGATGCGCACGTTGCCGTGGGCGCCGGCCCTGAGGATGGCCTTGAGCTGACTCTCGAAGACATCCGGGCGCGACAGCGACAGCCGGATCCCCCTCAGGCCCAGCGCCGAGTAGGCGCTGTCCCCGAAGTCGCCCATCAGCGCCGCGGCCGCCTTCCCGCCGCCGATGTCGAGCGTGCGCACGGTCACCGGGCGGCCTCTCATCGGTTCGATGATCTGGCGCAGGAACTGGTACTGCTCCTCCTCGCTGGGGATGTCGTCGCGGTTCATGAACATGAACTCGCTGCGCAGCAGCCCGATCCCGGAGCCCCCGGCCTGGGCGACCATTTCCATTTCCATGGGCAGCTCGACGTTGGCCTCGAGCACCACCTGGGTGCCGTCGCGGGTGACCGCCGGCAGCTTGCGCAGCCGGGCCAGGCGGCGTTCCTCCTGGAGGCGTTCCCGATGACGGCGCTCGAAGGCGGCCAGGGTCGCCGGTTCCGGGTTGACGACGATCTGTCCGAGGTCGCCGTCGACGACGATACGGTCGCCCGAGCGGGTCGCCTCGAGCAGCCCGGAGGCGCCCATGACCGCCGGCATGCCCAGCGCCCGGGCCATGATCGCGGTGTGGCCCTCGACGCCGCCGAGCATGGTCGCGAAGCCGACGATGCGCCGGGGGTCCAACTGGGCGGTGTCGGCCGGCGACAGCTCCTCGGCGACGATGATGCTGCCCTCGGGGGCCATCGAGAACGGCTTGTAGGGGGTCTTGGTGAGGTTGCGCACGATGCGGTTGCCGACTTCGCGGATGTCCTCCAGGCGGGCCGCGATGTAGGCGTCGTCCATGGTCGCGAAACCGTTGGCGATCTCGGCGATCTCGGCCTGCACCGCGGCCTCGGCGTTGATCCGCTGGTCGGCGATGCGGCGCTCGGCGCCGCGCACCAGCCGTGAATTCTTGAGCATGTGGATATAGGCGTCGAGCAGGTAGGACAGTTCGTCGGCGGCCGGCCCCGGCAACGTCTTGGCCTTGGCCCGCAGGCGGCCGACCTGGCGCCGCGAACGGGCCATCGCCTCCTTGAGGCGGTCGCGTTCTGGATCCACCTTGTTCGCCGAGATGCGGTATTCGGGGACCGCGTCGGTGCCGCTTTCGTGGACCTGGGCGATGCCGATGCCGACCCCCGCCGAGACCCCCAGTCCTTTGAACGTCATTTCCTGTTTGGTCATCGCCTAGTGTCCTGGATCAGACATATGGTACCCATACGATCGCCTTTCCCGCGTCCTCGGCAGGAAGGCGCACGCCGGCGATGCCGGCACATCCCCAAGTGCGCCTGACGCCCCGAGGACGCGGGAAAGGCGACCCGAAGGGCGGCTCTCCGAGTTCACCGGCGGCGTTGCGAGGCGCTTATGATGTCCCGGCATCACGGCGCGCCACGCGCCTGGCCGGGTGAACTCGGAGAGCCGTCGTATGGGTGCCATATGTCTGATCCAGGACACTAGGTCTCTTCCGGCCTGTTCTCGACCATCGCGCACAGGGCCTCCAGGGCGTCGGCGGCCTGGGGGCCCTTGGCGGCGATGGCGATCACCGACAGCGGCCCCGCGGCCAGCATCATCAGCCCCATGATCGAAAGCCCCGAGACCTCCTGGCCGTCCTTGGCGACCGTGACCTCGGCGTCGAAGTCGCCGGCCAGCTTGACGAACTTGGCGGCGGCCCGGGCATGGAGGCCCCTCGGGTTGCGGATCGTCGCGGTGCGCTCCAGCTTCCGCCCCTTGCCGCGCGACGGGTTATTGGCGTCGTTCATTTGCGGTCTTGGGTCAGCAGTTGCGAGGCGATGTTGATGTACTTGCGTCCGGCATCCTGGGCGCTGAACGCGGCCTCGGACAGGGTCTCGGTCTCGCGGACGCTGGCCAGCTTGATCAGCATCGGCAGGTTGACCCCGGCGATGACCTCGACGTTGGCCTTGTCCATGATCGAAATCGCCAGGTTGGACGGGGTGCCGCCGAACATGTCGGTCAACAGCACCACGCCGTCGCCGCCGTCGGCCTTGGCCACGCAATCGAGGATTTCCTTGCGCCGTTGTTCCATGTCGTCGTCGGGGCCGATGCACACCGTGCTGATGGTGGTCTGGGCGCCGACCACGTGCTCCAGCGCCGAGATCAACTCGTCGGCCAGCCGGCCGTGGGTGACGAGAACCATACCGATCATGTCGGTCTCCCTCTAGCCCTCAATCCAGGTCCCTGTGGCGGAGTTGGACGCGCTGGTCCTGGCCTTTCAGCCACGCCGCCAGCCGCTCGGCGACGAACACGCTCCGGTGGCGCCCGCCGGTGCAGCCGACGGCGATGGTGAGGTAGCTCTTGCCCTCGGCGGCGTACCTTCCCAGCAGCGGTTGAAGAAGCCCGCACAAGGCGTCGAAGAAGCGGTCGAACCCGGGGTCGGCGACGATGAAGTCGGCGACCTCCCGGTGGCGCCCGCTCAGCGGCCTCAGCTGGGGGTCGTAGTGGGGGTTGGCCAGGAACCGGACGTCGAAGACCAGGTCGGCCTCGCGGGGCAGCCCGTCGCGGAACGCGAACGAGGTGACGAACATCGCCAGCCCGGGTTCCGCGGACGGCTCGAAGTGTCCCTGCAGGATGCGCTTGAGGTCGCCCGGCCCCATTCCGGTGGTGTCCAGGACCAGATCGGCGCGCTGGCGCAGGGCGGATATCAACCGGCGTTCGCGGGCAATGCCGTCGCTGACCGTGCGGTCGGCGGCCAGCGGATGGCGGTGGCGGGTTTCGGCGTAACGCCGCCGCAACTCGTCGTCGTCGCAGTCCAGGAACAGGATCGAAACCTTGATCCCGCCCTTGGCGGCCAGGTGGTCGAGCTCCCGGAGCAGGGGTTCGACCCCGAAATCGCGGGTCCGGATGTCGACGCCGATGGCGACGGAGCCCGGGAAGCCGGGGCCCCCGAAGCCCCGTTGGACCGGCGCCACCAGATTGTTCAACAGCGACAGCGGGATGTTGTCCATGGCCTCGTAGCCGAGGTCTTCGAGCGCCTTGAGGGACGAGGTCTTGCCGGCCCCCGACATCCCGGTGACCAGCAGCACGCGTGCCCCCTCGGCGGCCTGGGACGGCCGGCGGTCGTTTCGTGTTTCGGCTGAGGTGCTCATCGGGAGGCCATTATATCTTCATTGAGGCCGCGCACCGCAAGGCGAACCTTGGCCGGCGCCGAGGCCTCGAAGGGATCCAGCCTGAGCGCCGCCACCGCTATCCCCAACAACTCGACGCTCGCCGCCTCGGGGAGGCGCTCGATCCCGGGGGCGGGAACCAGGTCGACGACCAGCCCCAGCGCCGCCTCGGCCACGGGCTCCAGGCGGACGATGCCGAGCCCCCGGACCTCGATCATGCCGGCGATGGCGGCGGGCGCCGAGACCGCCACCGCGCCGTCCACCAGGCGCAACTCGGCACGGTCGTCGGCGACCAGCCGCGCCCCGCCGTCGATCAGCCGCAAGGCGAGGTCCGACTTGCCGCTGCCCGGAGGCCCGCGCAACAGCACGCCGGTGCCGTCGATGTCGATGCAGGTGCCGTGAACCTGTTCCATGGTCCGACTAGTGGATAAAATCTAACATATGGGACCCCTCGGGGGAGCGGGGGTGTCCCCCGGAGTCCCCAGGGGGCGGCTTCCCGAGCTCACCGGATGCGTTGCCCGATGCTTGTGATGCTACAGCATCACGGCGCAACGAGCGCCTTTCCGGGTGAACTCGGGAAGCCGTCGTATGGGTACCATATGTTAGATTCTATCCACCAGGGTGGAATCCCCTGGCCCCGCTGTCAACTCGCCGGCAGGCGGACGGTGAGGCGGGCGCCGGCGATGGTGCCGTCGTCGTGGCGGCGGTTCTCGGCCGATACGCTGCCGCCGTGGGCGTCGACGATCTGGCGCGAGATGCTGAGGCCGAGGCCGGAATGGCCGCCGAACTTCTCGGCCTTGGGGCGTTCGCTGTAGAAGCGCTCGAAGATGGCCTCCTCGCTGCCTTCGGGGATTCCGGGGCCGCCGTCGGCGACCTCGACCTCGATCCATTCGCCGTTCCCCCGGGCGCTGACCTCGACCGCACGCTCGGGGGGGGAGAACGAGACCGCGTTGTCGATCAGGTTGCGGAACACCTGGGCCAGCCGCTCCTCGATGCCCTCGACCACCAGTTCGCGCTCGCCTTCCATCTCCAGGCGCACCGGCGGCCCGGCGCCGGCGGCCCGGTAGGCGGCGGCCAGCGAGGACAGCATCGGCGCCAGGTCGACCGGCGCGGTCCGGGCCCGCGACAGCTCGGCGTCCAGGCGCGAGGCGTCGGAGATGTCGCTGATCAGGCGGTTCAGGCGTTGCACGTCCTCCTGGATGATCGTCATCAGTCGGCCCTGCTGCTCCGGGTCCTCGATCCGGGCCGCGGTCTCGACGGCGCTGTGCAGCGACGACAGCGGGTTCTTGATCTCGTGGGCGACGTCGGCGGCGAAGCTCTCGATGGCGTCCATCCGCAGCCACAGGGCCTCGGTCATCTCGCTGAGCGCCGCCGCCAGCTCGCCGATCTCGTCGTGGCGGTCGGCGTAGTCGGGGATGGTGTGCTGGCGGTGGTGGCCGTGGCGCACCCGCTCGGCGGCGGCGGCCAGCCGGCGGATCGGCCGGGCGATGGTCCCGGCCAGATAAAGCGACAGCCCCACGGTCACCGCCAGGGCCACCGCGAACACCTTGAGGATGTCGAGCCTGACCTCGTACAGGGCGGCCTCGATGGCGCGCGACCCCTTGGACAGCATCAGCGCCCCGAGCACCTGCTTGTAGCGCTGCACCGGCACCGCGGCGCTCAGCACCATGCCCTCGCCGAGGCCGCGCACCGCCTTGCCGCTGTCCCCGCCAAGCGCCGCCGTCACCTCGTCGTAGTCGTCGGCGCGCTGGATGGCGTACTCGTGGTAGGGGGGCAGCCGCCCGCGCCCGGTCAGCCGTTCGAGGAGGTTGTCGTAGACCTTGAGGAGGGACCCCAGGGTGCCGCCGCCGGTCGGCGGCGGCAGGTCCTCGATCTGGACCGAGCCCCCGGGGCCGGCCAGGCGCCGGCTATCGCCGAGCAGGGCGCCGTCGAGCCCGAACAGGCGGGCCCGGGTGCCGGTGGTCTCGACCAGCCGGCGCACCATGTGGTCGGCGATCTCCTTCACCAAGTGATGGCCGAGCGGGCTGTCGGCGCCGATCGCGCCCTCGCCGAGCGCGGTGGCGAACATCTCGGCCTGGATCTTGAGCGCCGACAGCTCGGCGGCGATCAGGCGGTGCCGGTACTCGCCGACGTACAGCAGACCGGCGACCAGGATGCCCAGGGCCAGCAGGTTGACGAGCAGGATGCGGCGGGTGATCGGCGACACCGGGCGCCGTTTCGATCGCCGGTGAATCTTCTTGGCCATCGCCCCTACCCGAGTTCTCAGCTCTCGCGGTACCGGTAGCCGGCGCCGTACAGGGTCTGGATCTGCGTGAAATCGGGGTCCACTTCCTTGAACTTCCGGCGCAGGCGCTTGACGTGGCTGTCGATGGTCCGGTCGTCGATGTAGATGTGCTCGCCGTAGGCGGCGTCGATCAGCTGGTCGCGGCTCTTGACGTGGCCGGGGCGCCGGGCCAGGGCCTGGACCAGCAGGAACTCGGTGACCGTGAGCCGGACCTCGACGCCGCGCCAGGTGCAGACCTGGCGTTCCGTATCCATCACCAGCTCGCCGCGCCGGACCACGTCCCGGCCCGCGTCGGCGCTGCGCCCGGCGGCGTCGCGGCGGCGCAGCACGGTGCGGATGCGCTCGATCAGGAGGCGCAGGGAGAACGGTTTCGTGATGTAGTCGTCGGCGCCCAGGCGCAGGCCCAGCACCTCGTCGATCTCGTCGTCCTTGGAGGTCAGGAAGATGACCGGAATGGACCCCCTCTCGCGCAGCCGCCTGAGCAGCTCGATGCCGTCCATGCGCGGCATCTTGATGTCGAGGACGGCGATGTCGGCGGGGTTCTCGCGCAGTCCCTCCAGGGCCTCGGCGCCGTCGGCGTAGGTCCTGACTTCGAAGCCCTCGGCGGCCAGGGCCATCGACACCGAGGTCAGGATGTTGCGGTCGTCGTCGACCAGGGCGATTGATTGGGCCATGATCCCTGAATACTCCCCACGCGCCGCTCCAACACTATCAGCAATTGACTTACGGTTTGTGGCGAAATTATAGTCGTCGCGACGGTTCTCCGGTGAGGAGAATAATAGGGAACGCGGTATGCCCGTCCGGGTGGGCGAAAGCCGTGGCTGCGAGAGCAACTGTATGCGGCGAGCCGGTGCGCCAGATACCACTGGACTGCCAACCTCCGGATTTCCGGGAAGGTGGCGCCCCGACATTGAGCCGCGAGCCAGGAGACCTGCCGTCGCGTGAAACGCTTTTGGAGGTTGAACACATGTCTGCCCATATTTTCGGAATGATCGAAGACGCCAGGATGCTGGCCACCGGCCAGCGCGCGGCGGTGGTTCTGACCGCGGTCCTGGCCGTCTCCTTCGGCGCCTTCCTGGTCTTCGGGTCCGGTTTCGCCTACTCCTCGACCCTCCATTCGGTGGCCCACGACGCCAGGCACGCGCTCGTCTTTCCTTGCCATTGAGCCCCAACAGCGGCTCCGTGTTCGCGCGGATCGTCATCGCGGCGCTGGTCGCCGGCGCCGTGGCCGGGCTGTTCGTGTGGGCGGTCCACATGGCCAAGGTGGTGCCGCTGATCCAGCAGGCCGAGCTCTACGAGGTCGCCACCGGGGCCGACCACGACGGGGAAGCCCACCCCGAGGGGCTCGAACGGGCGTTCTACACCCTGATCGCCGATGTGGTGACGGCGGCCGGCTTCGCCTTCATGCTGTGCGGGGCGTTCGCGCTCGGCGGGCGCGAGGTCGATTGGCAGCGGGGCATCGTCTGGGGCCTGGCCGGGTTCGCCACCTTCACCGCCTCGACGTCGCTGGGGATGCCGCCCGAACTGCCGGGCATGGTGTCGGGCGACCTCGGGGCGCGCCGCCTGTGGTGGCTGGCCACGGTGGCCAGCACCGGGGGCGGGCTCGGCCTGATCTTCCTGGCCCGCCCGGCGCTGCTCAGGATCGCCGGCCTGGCGCCGATCCTCCTCCCCCACCTGTGGGGGGCGCCGAGGGCCGAAATCGTCGACGGCCCGTTGCCGGCCGAACTGGCCTCGCAGTTCGCGACCGCCTCGCTGGTCACCTCGGGCCTGTTCTGGATGGTGCTCGGGGGCACCGCCGGATACATGTACCACCGCCTGGGCCGAGAATAAGCCCTAGTAACCCAGGAACAGCTTGCCCAACCCGTTGAGGGCCTCGTACAGGGGCGCGAACTGCCTGGCGAAGGCGTCCCGGTCGAGCGCGGGGTTGGCCGCGGAGAGGTCGCGGTGGATGTTGCCGAGGGTGCGCGCGCCGTCCATCCGCCCGACCATGGCGGCGGCCAGCGGGGGCAGGGGGAAACGGAACGTGAAGCCGTCGATGTCGGCGCTCAGCGTCCCTTCCGGCGTGAAGCCGGCGGGCTCGATCCCGTACAGGCGCGGCACGGCTTGCGGGTCGTCGGGGGACGGGGCGGCCACCGGGTTGTCCTGGCGCAGGGCGTAGAAGACGTGCTTGCCCATGTTGCCGGCCAGCAGCTCGGCGAAGGCGCAGCGCTCGATCCACGTCAGCCCCGCCAGCCGGTCGAGCAGCCGCGGGTGGTTGAGGTAGGATTGGGGCCGGTAGCGGGCCGGCTCGACGAAGGCGGCGACGCGCAGCCCCGTAGCCGCGGTCAGTTCGACGATCCCGGGGACCCGGTAGGCGCGGTCCCGGGGGTGCAGGAAGAGGTCGACCAGCCCGGCGTCGCCGCCCTCCAGGTGGTCGCCGAGGAACGGGTTGCGGCTGAGCCAGTTGGTGTCGGGCAGCCGGTCGAGCAGCTGGCGCGCCACCTCCACCCGTTCGGGCAGCGGCGCCTCGCCGACCAGGGTGCGCAGCATCTCCTGCATCGCATAGACGCCGGTCCGCCCCAATTCGCCGTAGAGCATCATCCCCAGTCCGCCGTCCCCGGCCAGCACCCCGCGTAATGCCCGTAGCCCGGCCGCCGGGTCCTCCAGGTGGTGGAGCACCCCGCAACAGTCGATGTAGTCGAAGACGCCCAGCCCGGCCTCCGGCAACTCCTCGATGCCCAGGCGGTGGAATTCGATGTTGCCCAGTCCGCGGGCCTTGGCCCGGGCCTCGGCGATCTTGCGCGAGGCATCGGAGATGTCGATGTAGACCACTTCGCCGGCTTCCCCGGCGTCGGCCAGTTGTCGGGCCAGCATGATCGCCCCGTCGCCGGTGCCCCCTCCCGCGACCAGCGCCCGGAAGGGCATGGCGAAGTCCCGCCGGCCGCCGAATACGTAGTGGTTGACCTCGAGCAGGTGGCTGGGCGAGCCGGCGACCAGGCGCCGGGCCTCGTCGGCCGGGTCGCGGGCCGGATAGGGATAGGCCTCGTACTGGTCGCGGACGCCGTCCCGGCTCATGGGGACCCCTGAAGAATTTCCTTGATCGGTGGGCGTTTATTACCATTCCTAGACGGCACTCACCAGGGAAGCAACTCATGCGCGGCTATTTCGGGATCGGCGTCGAGAGGATCAGCAAGTCGATGAACGTGGGCAGCCTGCTGCGCACCGCCCACGCCTTCGGGGCCAGCTTCGTGTTCACCGTCCAGGCGACCTACGCGGCCACCGAGGGCGGGCGCGCCGACACCTCGGACACCCCGGGCCACGTCCCCTTCTACGGCTTTCCCGATGCCGCCTCGCTGGTCCTGCCCGAGGGCTGCGAGCTGGTCGGGGTCGAGCTGCTGGACAACGCCGTGGACCTGCCCAGCTTCCACCATCCCCGCCGCGCCGCCTACGTGATGGGGCCCGAGCGCGGGACGCTGTCGGACGAGCTGGCCGGGCGCTGCGACTACATGGTCCGCATCCCGACCAGATTCTGCGTCAACATCGGTATCGCCGGGGCCATCGTGATGTACGACCGGCTGCTCAGCCTGGGCCGTTTCGGGCGCCGTCCACAACGCCCGGGCGGCCCCGTCGAGCCCCTGCCCGAGCACGTCTTCGGCGACCCGGTGGCCCGCTCCGGGATGGACAGGTTCCGCGCCCCGCCGCCCTCGACCAAGGATTCGGAATGATGGCTTTCACGGGACTCGAATGCGATGTCGCCGACGCCACCCAGGTGATACCAGCGGTTCCCGCCATGGAAAATCGGCTATGATGGCTTCGATGACCGACGACCTTGGAAACCACGCGGCGTCTCCCCGGCGGCTCGACGACATCGTCGAGGGCGGCCTGTGCATCGGCTGCGGGCTGTGCCAGGGACTGGCCGGCCCCGGCACCGTGGCCATGGCGATGACGGCGGAGGGCCGCGAACGGCCGGTGGTCGCGGGGACGCTCGACGGGGCGACCGCCGAGCTGATCTTCGCGGTGTGTCCGGGGATCGGCGTCGAGGGGTTGCCCGAGGCGCTGCACGGCCCCGATACCGTGGTCGATCCGATGTGGGGGCCGTACCTGCGCATCGCCCGCGGCTTCGCCGGCGATCCCGAGGTCCGCTTCATCGGCGCCACCGGCGGCGTGCTGAGCGCGCTGGCCATCCACCTGCTGGAAAGCGGCCGGGTCGAGAGCGTGCTCCACGTGGCGGCGTCCAGGGAGCGGCCCGCCCGCACGGTGCGCCACATCAGCCGCGACCGGGCGCAGGTGCTGGAAGGGGCGGGCTCGCGCTATGGCCCGGCGGCGCCGTTGGTCGACTTCGCCGAGGTCCTCGGGCGCGAGCGGTTCTTCGCCTTCATCGGCAAGCCGTGCGACGTCTCGGCGCTGCGCAACCTGGGGCGCCACGACGAGCGGGTCGGGCGCTACTGCCGCTACCTCCTGACCCTGATCTGCGGCGGCGTCTCCGAGCTCGGCAAGTCGCTGGAGGTGCTCGACGGGTTCGGGGTTGCCGAGGACGAGTTGTCGCTGTTCCGCTACCGGGGCCACGGCAACCCCGGCCCGACCCGGATCGAGACCAGGGACGGCCGCGTCTTCGAGACGACCTACAACGAGTTCTGGGGCGACGAGGCCCAATGGCGGCTCCAGTTCCGGTGCAAGGTCTGTCCCGACGCCATCGGCGAGAGCGCCGACCTGGTCGCCTTCGACGTCTGGCCCGACGCCCTGCCCACCGGCGAGGACGACGGCTTCAACGGCATCATGACGCGCACCGAGCAGGGGCGCGAACTGTTGGACTCGGCGCTGCGCGCCGGGGACATCGTCATCGACCGGGAGCTGGGGCCGCGCGACGTGGACCACTTCCAGCCCCACCAGGTGAGCCTCAAACGGGCCGCCTGGGCGCGGCTGCTGGGCCTCGGGCAGGCCGGCCGGCC
>CAZWEZ010000106.1:0-12443 GCA_964632795.1 uncultured Thalassospiraceae bacterium
CTTTCCTCCTACCCGGCGGGACGCCGAGGCGATCTCTATGGGTCATTATCAGTGCTCCTTGGTATAAGCCGGCGGCCCATTATAAGAAGATGGCTCCTCGAGGAAGCAATTGGAATTTCAGAGGTTACGGGGGGGGCGGGGCCGGTTGTGCCTCAAAACGGACATTCATCAAAACAGGCATTTCCTGTAAATGGCCGGATCGTGCCCTGTCGAGCCGTTACCAACAGCCGTCAACCGCTGGAAAGCAGGACGGCGAGCGGCACCGGCAGCGCCGCCAGCGACACGGCTGCGATAAAGCGTGGAAACGTGAATAGGCCGCTCATGCCTGCCAGCAGCGCGATGCCGCCACCGCCGCCGATGACGGCGTTTCCAGGCACGTTTAGCGCGACGATGACAGCGATGTAGCGGTGTCTCAGGAGCACCGGAACGACCCGCTTCGGAGCATGCTCGATCAGGACCTCGAGCCTTTGCTCGGCGCTCAAGGGCTGGAGGCTCTGGACCAGGCCCTTGGCCCGTTGCAGGCCGAGCGACCCGAAAAACGTGGCGATCATACTGACGGGTAGCATTCTGCCGACCAGGCAGGAAAGGGACAGGGCGGCCACTGTGGCGGCGTATATCGCCATGGCGACCCTTGGCCCGAAGACGACCAGCAGGGCAAGGCTGATTTCAATGCCGGGCACGAACGGAATTGCCATCAGTACGGCGAAAAACGCAACGCCCGCTATCATCACATGGAGGTCGTGCAATTGGGCACCGGTGCCGAGGTCAATACCGACGAGGTCGATCAGCCATCCGCTGCCCCAGTGACCAGCCGCCAGCAAGCTGCCGTAGATCAGTGTCACGACGGCGAAGCGTAGCCAGCGCGGCATGCCCTTAGCCGGTATTTCCAAGACAAGCTCCAAATTCGTGAAAATCGTACCTTATACCAAGGTGCACTGATAATGACCTTTGGTATCACTCCGCAAGCGTCGCCAGGACGGCGCGGAGGGCGGGGATTCCGGTGGCGGCGCGGGCCGAGGTGGCGAGGATGTCGGGGTGGGCGGCGGTGTGGGTGGCGAGCTCGGCGGCGGTGGCCTCGAGCAGGCCGGCGAGGTTGGCGGTCGAAACCTTGTCGCACTTGGTGAGGACCGCCTGGTAGGAGACGGCGGCGCTATCGAGCATCTCCATCATCGTCCGGTCGGCGGGCTTGAGGCCGTGGCGGGCGTCGATCAACAGGCACGTCCGGCGCAGCGGGGGGCGGCCCTTGAGGTAGGCGGTGAGCAGCGCCGTCCACCGTTCGACCAGCCCCTTGGGCGCCCGGGCGTAGCCGTAGCCCGGCAGATCGGCCAGCATCAGCCGGCCGCCGAGGTCGAAGAAGTTGAGCTGCTGGGTCCGGCCCGGGGTGTTCGAGATCCGGGCCAGGGTGCGGCGCCCGGTCAGGGCGTTGATCAGGCTCGACTTGCCGACGTTGGAACGCCCGGCGAAAGCGACCTCGGGCAGGGCGCCCTCGGGGACCTGGTCGAGCCCGGCGGCGCCGATAACGAAGGCGCACGGTCCGGCGAACAGCAGGCGCCCCGCTTCCAGGGCCTCGGCCGTGTGTTCGCCCCCCTCCATGGCCCGGTCCCTAAACCTTGACCCCCATGCGGTACATGATGGTCCGTTGCTGGATGATCGACAGCACGTTGTTCCATGCCCAGTAGACCACCAGCCCGGCCGGGAAGCGGGCCAGCAGGAAGGTGAACAGGATCGGCAGGAACATGAAGATCTTGGCCTGCATCGGGTCCGCCGGCTGCGGGTTGAGCTTCTGCTGGAGGAACATCGAGAAGCCCATGACCAGCGGCCACACCCCGATGTTGACGACCTCGGGCAAATAAAGCGCCGGCTCCCACGGGATCAGCCCGAACAGGTTGAAGACCGAGGTCGGGTCGGCCACCGAGAGGTCCTGGATCCAGCCGAAGAAGGGGGCGTGGCGCATCTCGATGGTCACGAACAGCACCTTGTACAGCGCGAAGAACACCGGAATCTGGACGAACAGCGGCAGGCAGCCGGCCGCCGGGTTGGCCTTCTCGCGCTTGTACAGCGCCATCATCTCCTGGTTCAGCCGCTGCTTGTCGTCGGGGAAGCGCTCGCGCAGCTTGACGACCTCGGGCTGCAGCTTCTTCATCTTGCTCATCGCCTTGTAGGACTTGTTGGCAAGCGGGAAGAACAACAGCTTGACCAGCACCGTCAGGAGCAGGATCGAGACCCCGAAATTGCCGACGTGCTGGTTGATGTAGATCAGGGTGTAGAAGATCGGCTTGGTCAGGAAGTACAGCCAACCGAAGTCGATGGCGAGGTCGAAACGGGCGATGCCCAGGTTCTCGACGCCGCTCGCCTTGAGGCCCAGCGACGCCATCGCCTCGTCGAGAACCGTCGCCCAGTAGCCGTTGGCCTCCCCGTTGGCGGCGTAAGCGTCGAGCAGCTGCACCTCCTTGGCGCCGACGAACAGGTTGTTGACCTCCTCGATCGCGGCCCCGGGGGCGACCGTCATCTTGGCGCCCACGAAGTCCACCTGGTACTTGTCGATGCCGTCCTCGCTGTGGTGGTAGAACCGGGTATCGACCTTGGCCCGCTGGTCGGGGATCAGGGCGGTCAGCCAGTACTTGTCGGTGATCCCGATCCAGCCGCCGGTGGTCGACTTGGTGATGACGCCCTTTTCCTTCTCCTGGAGATCGTCGTAGTCGATCTCCTCCAGGGTGCCGTCGAAGACCCCGAGCATGCCCTCGTGGAGGATCACGTAACCGGTCACCTCCGGGGTGCCGCGCCGCGAGACCAGCCCGAAGGGGAACAGGTCGACCGCCTGGCCGCCGGTGTTCTCGACCCGGTGGGTCACCGTGAACATGAAGTTGCGATCGAGCGCGAAGGTCCGCGAGAAGCGCAGGCCGTGGCCGTTGTCCCAGCGCAGCGTCAGCGGGCTGTCCGGGGTCAGGGCGTTGCCGTCGGCCGTCCACACGGTATCGGTTCCGGGAACCACGGTCGTCTCGTCGGCGGCCACCCAGCCGAAGCGGGCGAAGTAGGCGCCCGCCGTGCCCGGGGGCGAGAGGAGGACGATCTCGGGGCTTTCCGGTTCCAATTCCTCGCGGTAGTCGGCCAGTGTCAGGTCGTCGATGCGCCCCCCGGCCAGCGAGATCGTGCCGTGCAGGCGCGGCGACCTGACGGCGACCCGGGGACTGGCGTCGAGCACCGCCACACGCTCGAGCACCCCGGCCTCGACTCTGGCGGCGGCGCCGGGGGCGCCGGGGGCGGACGGCACCTGGCCCTCCTCGGAGGGCATCGGGGCGGGTATCGCGGGCTGGCCCGCCACCCCTTCCGGGGCCAGGGCCGGCTGCTCGGCCTGGCCGGCGTGGGGCACGGGTTCCGGGGGCGGCGTCCGATAGAGGCCGAAGAAGATGTTGGAGCCCAACAGGATGACGATGGCGAGGACGATCGCCAGGATCATGTTGCGGGTATCTACCATCGGTTTCGTCTCACCTCGGGGATGGGATCGAAACCGAAGCCGCCCCAGGGGTGACAGCGCCCGAGGCGTTTGAGGGCCAGCCACAGGCCGCGGGCGGCCCCAAAGCGGCCGACCGCCTCCAGCGCGTACTGGGAGCAGTTGGGATGGTACCGGCAGGCGCCGGGCAACAGCGGCGACACCAGCAACTGGTATCCCCGGATCGCTCCCCGCGACAGGATGTCGACAATGTTCATCGCCTCACGCCTATTCCAGTTCCCGAAGGCCGATACACGTCGAGGCGTTTCAAGGCCGTCTCCAGGTCGCCCACCAGGGCCGCGAAGGGCCGGCTCAAGGTCGCCGCGCGGCCGATGACCACATAGTCGTGCCCTTCCTTGGCATGGACGGGCAGCACCCGCTCCACCGCCGAGCGCAGGCGGCGCCGGGCCCGGTTGCGCCGCACCGCGTTGCCCACCTTGCGGCTGACCGTGAAGCCGACGCGGATGGGGAGGTCCCCCGCTTCGACGGACTCTTGCGGGGCGCGGCGCCGAGCCTGGAGGATCAGCCCGGGAGCGACCCACTTGCGCCGCGCCGAGGCGACCCGGAGGAATTCCGGCCGCCGCTTGAGGCGTGTTATCGTGGATGGCACGGCCGGGTCAGGCGGACAGGCGTTTGCGTCCCTTTGCACGCCGATTGGCCAGGACCCGGCGGCCGCCCACGGTCGCCATGCGCTTGCGAAAACCGTGCCGGCGTTTGCGGATCAGTCTGCTCGGCTGAAAGGTGCGTTTCACGGGTCAACTCCGTTGGCGGAAACAGGCCCCGCTGTATACGGTCTTGCCCTGTCGAAGTCAACGCCAGCGGTGGGGCGCCTCACGGGGGGATAACACAATGGTTACTGGCGGCCGGCGGCGGCTTCACTTATACAGACGGAACGTGTGGAACCGGCGGTCCGAATGACGCCGGAGCGGCCGGGGAAAGGGTATCGGCAACGATGAACGCGACCAAGGATGAGGAACCCCGCCCCGCCGGCCAGCGGTTTTCGCCCTGGCGGCTGTGGCCGGCGGCCCTCATCGGCGCCGGGTTCGCCGCCTTCTTCGCCCTCGGGTTGGACGACTATCTGTCCTTCGCGGCGTTGTCCGAGCACCGCCAGCAGCTGCTCGCCTGGCGCGCCGACAACTACCTCCTGGCGGTGGCCTGCTTCGTCGGCGTCTATGTCCTGACGGCGGCGTTCTCGGTTCCCGGCGCTATGTGGTTGAGCATCGGCGGCGGGTTCCTGTTCGGCGCCGTGGCCTCGACCCTGTACGTGGTGGTCGGGGCGACCCTGGGCGCGATGGCGGTGTTCCTGGCCGCGCGCCATGCGCTGGGCGACTACCTGCGGTCCAAGGCCGGGCCGTCGATGCGCAAGATGGAGGCCGGATTCCGCGACAACGCGCTGAGCTACCTGCTGGTCCTGCGCCTGGTGCCGCTGTTCCCGTTCTGGCTGGTCAACCTGGTGCCCGCCTTCCTCGGGGTTCCGCTGCGCATCTTCGCCATCGGCACCTTCTTCGGCATCATCCCGGGCAGCTTCGTCTACGCCATGGTCGGCAACGGCCTGGGCGCCCTGTTCGACAGCGGGGAAATGCCCGACCTGGGGATCATCTTCGAGCCCGAGATCCTGGGCCCCATCGTCGGCCTGGCGGTCCTCTCCCTGATCCCCGTCTTCTACAAGATGTACATGGCCGCCAAGGCCCGGGAAACGTCATGAACGATTCGTTGAAGGTCGACATCTGCGTCATCGGCGCCGGCTCGGGCGGGCTGTCGGTGGCCGCCGGAGCCTCGCAGATGGGGGCCTCGGTGGCCCTCGTCGAGAAGGGCCTGATGGGCGGCGACTGCCTCAACTACGGGTGCGTGCCGTCGAAGGCCCTGCTGGCCGCCGGACACGCCGCCCAGGCCTTCGCCCGGGGGCCCTCCTTCGGCATCGACGGCGGCCCGCCGACGGTCGATCCCAAGGGCGTCTACGGCCACCTCAAGGAGACCATCGCCGCCATCGCCCCCAACGATTCGGTGGAACGCTTCGAGGGCATGGGGGTCCGCGTGATCCAGGGCGGCGCCCGTTTCACCGGGCGATGCCAGGTCGAGGCCGCCGGGGTGCGGATCGCCGCCCGCCGGGTGGTCGTCGCCACCGGCTCCTCGCCCCTGGTGCCGCCGATCCCGGGACTGGACGGGGTGCCCTACCTGACCAACCAGACGGTGTTCGACCTCGACGCCGTGCCCGAGCACCTGGTGGTCGTCGGCGGCGGCCCGATCGGCATCGAGATGGCCCAGGCCCACCGCCACCTCGGGGCCCGGGTGACGGTGCTGGAGATGTCCTCGATCCTGCCCCGCGACGACCCCGAGCTGGTCGACGTCCTGAGGACCCGGCTGGCCGGCGAAGGCATCGACATCCGCGAGGGGGTCGAGGTCACGGGGGTGGAGCGGGCTGACGGCGGCCTCGAGGTGGTCCTCGCCGGCGATGGCGGCGGCGGCGGGAGCAGGGTCCGGGGCTCCCACATCCTTGTCGCCGCCGGGCGGCGGCCCAACGTCGAAGGGCTGGACCTGGAGGCGGCGGGGATCGCCTATTCGGCCAAGGGCATCCAGGTCGACGCCCGGCTCAGGACCACCAACCGCAAGGTGTTCGCCATCGGCGACGTGGCCGGCCCCTACCAGTTCACCCACATGGCCGGCTACCAGGCCGGGGTTGTCATCCGCAACGCCCTGTTCCGGCTCCCGGCCAGGGTCGATTACCGGGCCGTCCCGTGGGTCACCTACACGGCGCCGGAGCTGGCCCAGGTCGGACTGTCCGAGGAGCAGGCGAAAGCCGGCCACGGCGAGGTCCGGATCCTGCGCTGGCCGTTCGCCGACAACGACCGCGCCCGGGCCGAGCGCCTGAGCGACGGCTTGGTCAAGGTAGTGGTCACGCCGCGGGGCCGGATCCTGGGCGCCGCCATCGTCGGCCCCCATGCCGGGGAGTTGATCCAGACCTGGGCCCTGGCCATTACCGGCAAGCTCAAGATTTCCACCGTCGCCGGCATGATCGTCCCCTACCCGACCCTGGGCGAGGCCAGCAAGCGGGCCGCCGGCAGTTTCTACACCCCGGCCCTGTTCGGCGAACGGACCCGCGCCATCGTCCGCTTCCTGGCCCGCTTCGGGTGATCGCGGCCGTCGGGATTACCCGTCTTCGCCGTCCCGGCCGGTGAGGTCGGTGGTCGCGCCGCGGTAGCCGAGGAACTCGCCGTCGTCGCCGAACACCGGCTTGCCGCTGACCCTGACCAGCCGCCTTTCGCCGCTCGGCAGCACGGTGTGGTACTTGAAATCGCGGAACGGGCGGTGGTTCTCCAGGTCCTCGCGGTGGCGCCCCATGGCTTCCGGGTTCTCGTCGGCATTGGCGATCTCCCAGCGTTTCTTGCCGAGCACGGTATAGGGGTCGGTGCGGTAGTGATTGCCGATGGGCTCCGAGACGTAGGTGAAGCGCAGGTCCGGCCCCATTTCCCAGAACCAGTCCGAGGCCAACTCGACGATGTCCCTGAACCGTTGTTCGCTCTCGCGCAGCGCCTCCTCGGCCAGTTTGCGTTCGGTGATGTTCTCCTCGATGACCACGAAATTGGTGGTCGTGCCGTCGCTGGCCTGGATCGGCGAGATCGTCGCCGCCACGCAGTATTCGTCGCCGTCCTTGTTCCTGTCGCAGAACTCGCCGCGCCAATCGCGCCCGTCGGTAATGGCCTGCGACAGCCGCCGGCGCTCCTCCTCGGCGAGCAGCCCCGGTTCGATGAGGCGCGCGGTGGTCCTGAACAGCTCGGCGAAGGAATATCCGGTGACTCGTTCGTAGGAGGGATTGACGTATTCGATGGCCCCCTCGCCATCGGTGATCGCTATCGCCACCGGGCTCTGTTCGACCACCTGGGACAGCTTGCGCAGGGTTTCCTCGGCCTTGGTCTGGTCGCGGCGGACCTCGCTCTCGCGCAGCTCGCGCTGGATCGCCGGGACCAGGCGGACGAGGTCGGACTTCTGGACGAAGTCGTGGGCCCCGGCCTTCATCAGGCTGACCGCGTCGTCGATCTCGATGGTCCCCGAGACGATGATGAAGGGCAGGTCGAGCCCGCTTTCCTTGAGCACGTCGAGCGCCCCGGGGGTGCTGAACCGGGGCAGTCCGTAATCCGAGATGACGATGTCCCAGCCGCCCTCGGCGAGGGCCGCGCTCATCGCCTCGGCGGTATCGACGCGGAGGTGGGTGGTCTCGAAGTCGCCCAGGCGCAGGACGTGCAACAGCAACTCGGTGTCGTCATGCGAGTCCTCGACGATCAGTACCCGAAGCGGGGTCGTCATCGCGAAGGATCCTTCCTCGAAGGCGCCGCCTGTTCGGTCCGGTTTAACAACCCATCGCCATGTTAACGTATTTCGGGGTTTCTGTCTTCTCGGGCCCGGGTGTTGTAATCTTGTCCCATGGTTTCCGCTGGCCCAAGCCGCCCCCCGGTCGCCAAGAGCCTGTCGGCCCGCCTGCTGGTGTTGACGGTGTTCTTCGTGCTGGTCGCCGAATTCCTGATCTGGGCGCCGTCCATTTCGCGCTACCGCAAGGTCTACCTGGAGGCGCGCATTGCCAGCGCCCACCTGGCGGTGCTGGCCCTTGAGGCGACGCCCAACTACATGCTGAGCGAGGAGCTGGAGAAGAAACTGCTGTTCCACGCCGGGGCCTACTCCATCGTCCACAAGCGGCCCCGGCAGCGGTTGCTGATGCTGAGCGGCGACATGCCGCCGGTGGTCGACGTCACCTTCGATCTGCGCCGGGGCACGTTCCCGATCTGGATCCGCGACGCCTTCGCCGCCCTGATCCAGGACGACAACCGGGTGATGCGGGTGTTGGGGGTGTCGCCCAAGGACCCGTCGGTGGTGATCGAGGTGGTGCTCGACGAGGCCCCCATGCGCAAGGAGATGTACGCATATTCGGCGCGGATCCTCGAACTGTCGATCATCATTTCGCTGTTCACCGCCGGCCTCGTCTACCTCAGCCTGCAATGGCTGATGGTCGGTCCGATGCGCCGCATCACCGGCTTCATGACCGCCTTCCGCGAGGACCCCGAGGACGACGCGGCGACCGTCCCCTCGAGCACCCGCAGCGACGAGATCGGCATCGCCCAGCGGGAACTGGCGGTGATGCAACACGAAATCAGGGCGGCCCTGCACCAGAAGACGCGGCTGGCCGCGCTCGGCGCGGCGGTGGCCAAGATCAACCACGACCTGCGCAACAGCCTGTCGACCGCGGTGCTGGTCTCCGACCACCTGTCGAGGATCGACGACCCCAAGGTCAAGGTGATGGTGCCGCGCCTTTACGAGTCCATCAACCGCGCCGTCGAGCTGTGCAGCCAGACCCTCGACTACGCCGTCGAAGGCGTCATCGAGCTGAAACCGACGCCCTTCCACCTCCGCGAGCTGGTGGCCGAGGTCGGGTCGCTGGTGGCGTCCCCGGGGTCCGAGGGCGGCGACCTCGAGTGGCGCAACGACGTCGACATCGAGTTGGACCTGAGCGCCGACCGCGAGCAGCTGTTCCGGGTCTTCGCCAACTTGGGGCGGAACGCCCGCCAGGCCGGTGCCGGGACGGTGCGCATCGGCGCCGCGAAGGACGGGAAGCGGCTGCTCATCGAGGTCGCCGACGACGGTCCCGGCCTCCATCCGGAGGCCAGGGAAGACCTGTTCAAGCCCTTCACCGGGTCGATGCGCAAGGGCGGCACCGGGCTCGGCCTGGCGATCGTCCGCGACGTCATGCGCGCCCACGGCGGCGACATCACCCTCGCCGGGAGCGACAAATCCGGCACCACCTTCCGCCTCGAACTTCCCCTCGAAAGCCCGGCCGGAGAACACGAGTAGATAGAATCCATCATATGGGGTCAGGAATAAGGACCGCTGGTCCTCAATCCAGTTGCAGGACCAGCGACGTGAGGTAGGCGGATTCGGGCAGGCCGGGGTGGAGCGGGTGGTCGGCGCCGGCACCGGCGGCCCGCACGATCCGCCCGCCGCGCCCGGCCCGGGCGAGGCCGGTGGCGACTTCGCCGGCGAAGCTCTCGGCGTCCACGTTGTGGGAGCACGAGGCGACGAACAGGAAGCCCCCGGGCTCGACCAGCGCCGCCGCCAGCCGGGCCAGCTTGCGGTAGCCCTTGAGGCCCGACTTCACCTCCTTGCGGGACTTGACGAAGGCCGGCGGGTCGGCGACCACGACGTCGAACCGCCGGCTCTCTCCGGCCAGCCGTTCCAACTCGGCGAAGGCCTCGCCTTCGGCGAACCGGCACTTCTCGGCGACGCCGTTCAACTCGGCCGCCCGGCGGCCCAGCTCGAGGGCCGCCGGCGAGCGGTCGATGGCCAGCACCTCGGCGGCCCCGGCGACGGCGGCGGCGAGCGCAAAGGCGCCGGTGTAGCAGTAGACATCGAGCACCCGGCCGCCCGGGGCGAGGTTGGCGACGAAGGCGCGGCTGTCGCGCTGGTCGTAGAACCAGCCCGTCTTCTGGCCGCCCAGGGGGTCGGCGAGGAATCTCAATTCGCCCTCGTGGACCTCGATCGGGCCATCGAGTTCGCCCTTGGCGAGGCGGACCTCGTCGTCCAGTTCCTCCAGCCGCCGGAAGGCGCCCCGGTTGGCGAGGACCACCGTCTCGGGGGCGCAGGCCGCCTCGAGGGCCCCCAGCACCGTCTGCAGCAGGGCCTCCATGCCGGCGGTCGCGGTCTGGACCACTATCACGCGGTCGAAACGGTCGATCACCAGCCCCGGCAGGCCGTCGGCCTCGCCGTGGACCAGCCGGTAGTAGGGCTTGGCAAACAGCCGCCGGCGCAGGTCCAGGGCGCGGCCCAGGCGGGCGGCGATGAAGGCCTCGTCCACCACCGCCCCGGCGTCATGGCTGAACAGGCGGAAGGCGATCAGGCAATGGGGGTTGAAGGTGCCCACCCCCAGCCCCTTGCCGTCGGTCCGGTGCAGGGTGGCCAGGCCCCCGGCGGGCAGCGCCCTGGTCGCCTCGTCCATCCGCACTTCGTTGGAATAGACCCACGGATGCCCCCGCTTCAGCCGCCGGTCGCCCCCGGGCACCAGGAACACCCGGGGCAGGGAAGACGAATCGCTCGACACCATGGCTTATTCCTCGAACCCGTCGATCAGGGGAAGTGGGGACGGATAAACACGGATGGGCACGGATAAACAAGGATGAATGTGCGAAAAGGCCTTGCGTCCGCCGGCCATTCCTTCCGAATTACGGAACAATCGCCGCCGTTTCCTCATCCGTGTTCATCCGTGTCCATCCGTGTCCCCAAAACGCTGCTTTGCAATGACCCGGCTTTCTACGTCGATCCCGAGGCCGCCGCGCGCTCCCGGGCCGCGGTCGTTTCCTGGCGGGCCAGTTGGTCGGCACGTTCGTTTTCGGGGTGGCCGGCGTGGGCCTTGATCCAGTGCCAGGAGACTTGGTGGCCCTCCAGCGCCCGATCCAGGTGGCGCCACAGGTCCTCGTTCTTGACCGGCTTCTTGTTGGCGGTCTTCCAGCCGTTGCGCTTCCAGGCGTGGATCCAGCGGGTGATGCCGTCGCGCACGTAGGTGCTGTCGGTGTACAGTTCGGCTTTGATGCCGCGCTTGAGGGCTTCCAGGGCGCGGATGGCGGCGGTCAGCTCCATGCGGTTGTTGGTGGTCTCGGCCTCGCCGCCCGACAGCTCCTTCTCGACCCCGCGCCAGCGCAGCACCACCCCCCAGCCGCCGGGCCCCGGGTTGCCCTCGCACGAGCCGTCGGTGAAGATCTCCACCGTATCGTCGCCGGCGCCGCTCAACACATCAGTCCAGCCCGTAGGCGCCGGGGCCCCGGAGGTCGCGATGAAAGCGCAGCTTCATCAGGTACTCCAGGGGGTCCTTGGGGGTGACCAGGGCGTTCTTGGGGGTGTACAGCCAGTCGTAAAGCCGGGTCAGCAGGAAGCGCATGGCGCTGCCCCGGGCCAGCAGCGGCAGGGCGGCGAGCTCGCCGGGCGTGATGTCGCGCACCTTGCGGTACTCGCTCAGCATGCGCCGCGCCTTGGTGACGTTGAAGCTGAGGTCGTTCTCGAAGCACCAGGCGTTGAGGCAGGTGGCCAGGTCGTAGGCCAGGAAATCGTTGCACGCGAAATAGAAATCGATGATCCCGGTCAGCCGCGCGCCGTGGAAGAACACGTTGTCGGGGAACAGGTCGGCGTGGATGACGCCGCCGGGCAGGTCGCGGGGCCAGTCGGCCTCCAGGGTGTCCAGCTCGGCGGCCAGTTCCCCGGCCAGTCCCTCGATCACCTCGTCGGCGCGTCCCGCCGAGGCCCCCAGCAGCGGCCGCCAGGCCTTGACCGACAGGGCGTTGGCGCGCCGGGGACGGAATTCGAAACCGGCCAGGTGCAGCCGCGCCAGCGCCTCGCCGAGGTGAGCGCAGTGCTCGGGCGTGATGCGCCGCGGCCACATCCCGTCGAGGAAGGTGAAGACGGCGGCCGGACGCCCGCACAGGGTCCGCAAGGCATTGCCGTCGCGGGCCTTGATCGGCACCGGACACGGGATGCCCCTGGCCGCCAGGTGCTCCATGTAACCGAGGAAGAACGGCAGGTCGGCCGATTTGACCCGTTTTTCGTACAGGGTCAGGATGAAGGCGCCACCCTCGGCGCTCAGCAGGTAGTTGGAATTCTCGACCCCCTCGGCGATCCCCTTGCACGACCTCACCTCGCCGATGTCGTACTCGGCGGCAAAGGCGATCAGTTCGTGGTCGCCGACTTCGGTGTAAACGGCCATCGTCTTTTCTAGCCAACCCCGACCTCCTCTGGCAAGGGCCGAGCGAGCGGCCGAAACAACATCTTGCCACCGGCCCTCGGTGGCGCGATATTCTCTGTAGGGGACACGCGGTCCGATTGCGGCTCGGTCCTCCGGAGAACCAATGCCATACGACGGGTTCCAGCGGATGATCCTGGCCGGAGCGACCGTCCTGCTCGTGGGCTGGCCGTTGCCGGCCCC
>CAZWEZ010000107.1:0-11781 GCA_964632795.1 uncultured Thalassospiraceae bacterium
CGCCGGGGCCGGGGCCAGCGCCGGGGCCGGGGCCGGGGCGGCGGGTTCTCCGGCCGACGCCACGCCCTGGGTCGGCGCTCCCTGGCGGCTGATCTCCTGGTCGGAATAGCGCCGTCCCTGGCTGTCCGAAACCAGTCCATCGGGAACCTCGGCCAGGTTGGGAAACGGCTGGTCGGCGCCCGGCGGCGGGGTGTCCCTGCCGGCGACCAGCGCGCCCGGTTGCTGCCCCTGTTCCGAGGCGGCGGCCTGGGCCTCCTCGTCCTCGGTGAAGAAGTCGGTCGTGCTCTTGTACCACTCGACCGGGTTGAGGGCGTCGGGAACGTAAGTGCAGCCGCCGACCAGCGTCAACGACGCCAACACCGTCCACAGCCCGAGGGAGCCGCCAGGCCGATCGCGAGTTCGGCGCGATTTTCCGTCACTTCCCATGATCACCGGAGCCTCCTCTGCGTTAATACCAAGGTGCACTGATAATGACCCATAGAGACGGCCTTCCAATTCCCCGTTGCCGGAAGCGGGCCGACAAGTTACAACCGCGGCCCGGGGGTCCCATGCCCGAAACGCTTTCGTTCCTCGACCATCATATCATAAAGGATAGAGTCATGGCCGATCAACCGGGCACCGACAGCGGCCCGCCACGACCCCGCGAAATGGCCGAATCGCGGGCCGACCGGGGGATATCCAGTTGAACCAGGCGTTCGATTTCGTCCGGGATATCGTCGCCGGTCATTACGATCTCGGGCAAGTGGTCTCGGCCGAGCGGATCGAAAAGGGGTACTTCAACGTCAGCTACGACCTGACGACGCGCCGCGACGGCCGGAATACCCGCTATGTCCTGCGCCGCTATCGCCTGGGGACGGGATTGGACCGGATCCGCTTCGAGCACGAGCTGATGGGCGAACTGGAGCGCCGGGGATTCGGACTGTCGCCGGTCCTCGTCCCGGCGGCGGCCGGGGGGACCCATGTCGAGATCGACGAACCGGCGCCCGACGGCGGCCGGCGCCCGGTCTACCTTGCCCTGTTCAGCTTTCTCGAGGGCGAGGAGCCCTACGACTGGGTTCATTCCGGGTTCGCCGAGGCGGAACTGGCCGACGCCGCCTCGGTCCTGGCCGCCTACCACCGGACCCTGTACGGCTGGACCCCGAACCAGCCCTGGCGCGGCCCGCGGATAACCGACAAGATGGCGACCCTCGACGCCATGTGGCCGGCCCCGCGCCGGGGTCCCGGGCGCACCGTCTTCGATGAGCATTACCACCGCCACCGGCCGGAGCTGTTGGACATCGCGGCCGCTTCGGCGGCCGCCCTGCAACGGCAATCGCACGACTCCCTGCCCCACATGGCGATCCATGGCGACTTCCACCCGGGAAACCTGAAGTACGGGCGGGGCCGGGTGAGCGGCCTGTTCGATTTCGACTGGGCCAACGTCGATTCCAGGTGTTTCGACGTCGCCCTGGCCGTGACCTATTTCTGCGCCGTGTGGGGAGACGAGGACGGTGGGGTGTTGGACCTCGACAACGTCGGCCATTTCCTGAAGGCCTACCGGGGGGAGAGTTCCGGTGAATCGGAGCCCCCCCGTTTCGGACCGCTCGAGGTCTCGGAAGTGGCCTGTATGATGGACCTGATCCGGGCCGCCAACCTCTACATCGCGACGTGGACCGTGGACGACTACCACATCTCCCCGCAGGATGCGGAGGTGTACCTCGGCTACCTCCGCCACGGAACCCGGCTGGCCCGCTGGCTGGAGACCCACCGCCGGGAACTGTCCGAGGTGGTGGATGAATCCTCGCTCGGAGGACGCGCGTAGACGAACGGGATCGCCCTGGGAAGCTTATGTCCGAATGCGGGCGGATTAAACCAGGTCCGGATTGATTCGATTCATTCGATCCATCCTTCGACACGCCGCTTCGCGGCTGCTCAGGATGAGGTTGTTGTTGAAATCCAAAGGGATGACTCATCCTGAGCAGCGAGCAAAGCTCGCGTGTCGAAGGATGCCAGCGGGTCCTTGCATGCTTGATGTGCCCTAGATCGCCCGGCAGGCCGTCACCGATAGCGGTTTGTCGTTGACATGCTTGGAATAGTTCGTATCTATTATGTATATCCAATCAGGGTGATGTCATGAATACCAACGTCGCCAAATGGGGGAACAGTCTGGCTCTTCGCCTGCCGCGTTCGATCGCCGCCGACGCCCGCCTGAGAGAGGGCTCCAATGTCGAAATCCGGGTCGTCGACGGCAGCGTGGTCATCACGCCCACGCGGCCCAAGTACCGGCTGGAAGACCTTCTCGCCGATTACCGCGAGGAACACCGCCACGGGGAAGTCGAGCGCGGACGGCCGGTCGGCAAAGAGGAATGGTAGGTGGCGGCGTACCAGCCCGACATCGGCGACATCGTATATCTGAGCTTCGATCCCCAGGCCGCAACCGAACAGGCCGGCCGCCGCCCCGCCCTGGTCCTGACGCCCCGCGACTTCAACGTCGCCACCGGACTGATCTTCGCCTGCCCGATCACCACCAAGGTAAAGGGCGGCGCGTTCGAAGTCCCGATCCCCGCCACAGCCAAGGTCTCCGGCGTCGTCCTGTGCGAGCAACTGGGCAGCTACGACTGGCTGGCCCGCAACGTCGAATTCCACGGCAAAGCCCCCCCGGACCTGCTCGGCGAAGTCCAGGCGCGGATCGAGGCGGCGCTGTGCCTGTGATGGGGGGGGGTGGTCGGGTGATGCCTCTTGATGTGGCAATGCAAGACCTGGCCCCATCGCCGCCAGGAACTTTCCCGAGGGAATAGACTGTATCACTTAAGGTTTTGGTGGACCTGACGTGTCGGAATCCAGTTGAGAAGAGGTGCCTGCTGACTGGATATCTTCGACAACAACACCATTAACCTGGTGCTGGAAAATTCCGTCTGAGATCAGTATGGCGATCGCTTTTTGCACTTCACGTCCAGTAGTTCCTAGTTCCTCAGCAACTTCCTTATGAATACCTTTTGGCCAAGGTTGTGGCGGCAAAGCGGCCCTAACTGCACTTATGAATTTAGACTCAAGATTAACGAGCCTTACAGTTACCCCGGACTTTGTTCGTATAACTCGCAGTTCCGTTTTACATACGCCACACACTTCCACTTTATGCACGCCATTAACATTATCAAGCATCACTTCGACATCGTTTTCACAAGACAGACAAGCTACCCGTTCTGCTATTTCTTTCCTGATATCTAATATGGGCTCGCCTTGATCATCAGGACGGGACACCAACCTTGTTCCACATTTCCTGCAATCAATTCCTTTGATTATGGCTTTTCCTTTTCGAGAAACCCTAACCTTAACGGGAGCATCGCACGCAGGGCAAAACAAGGTCCGCAAAGACAAGGCCCGCGTAGAAGATGTAGTATAAGAGCTTGTTGGACGTCGAGACGAAGTTCCAATTAGAATTTTTGCAATTTCATTGCGAAGTTCATAAATCTCATCACGAAATTCACCACGAAGTATTTTTACATTAATCTCATCTCCCTTTTCTTGTTTTGCTGTTTCGCCCATCAAGTGTTCAATTTTTTCTAACAATTCTTTTGCATATTCTTTTGTATCTTCTTCTTTTTCTTCTTCTTTTTCCTCTTCTTCTTCCCGCTTTTGGTCAAGCTCCTCGCCAATAACACCCTTCCAGTCACTAAGACCAGTATCGTTTACAGACCTAAGCGTATTGAGCATATGAATTGTTCCAGAAATTAGTTCATCTCGAACTCCCAAGATCACACTTATGTCTTCGTCATCTTCGCTTTCTAGATATTGTGATAAGTACCCTGAAAGGAGGCCGATTTCCTTGGAGATATTCGTAACTTTTTCGGCAGCATTAAGGGCATATGTTTTAAGATTTTTCTCATGCGCTTCATTTATCTTATCTATCTCGGCTTCTCTCACTTGTTTTGCATAAAAGTGCCCCACCACCCATGTGACAACAACAGATAGAAGTGTAAGAACAACCGAGATTAATACATTTTCTGTTGATGTAACAGCCTTCAGGCTTAAACCAACAACCAGCCCCACAAAAACAGATATTAATATTGTCAGCCAGATATTGAGAGAGTTTTTCATACCTAATTATACTCTGTCAGTGACCTGATGAGACACTACTTTCCTCAGTTTATAATATTTCTTCGCTAAATGGAAGAGTTGAATATTGCGCTGCTATGATTGGTAAAATCAATAGGTTGGAGTTTCGCCGAGCCACGCTCGCTCCCCCCTCAGATCACTGGCGTTTCCTTATACGTCCCCCACACGCCTTTCAGGGTTTCGACGATTTCGCCCATGCTGGCGCGGGCCTTGACCAGGTCGATGGTGATCGGCATCAGGTTCTGGGTTTCGTCGGCGGCGACCGTTTTTAGGTCGTCGAGCAGTTGGGCGACCTTGGCGTTGTCGCGGGTTTCGCGCACCCGGCGCAGGTTTTCTATTTGAGAGCGTTCGGTTTCGGGGTCGTGGGGGTGGGTTTCGATGTCGCTCTCCTCTTCGTCCTCGACGTAGCGGTTGACGCCGATCACCGGGCGTTCGCCGCTGGCCTTGCGCAGGGCGTAGTCGTAGGCCGAATCGGCGATCTCTTTTTGGAACCAGCCGGCCTCGATGGCCTTGATGGTGCCGCCCATCTCGTCCACCTCGTCCAGAATCGCGGTGATCGCCTTCTCCATTTCGGTGGTCAGGCTCTCGACGTAGTAGGAGCCGCCCAGGGGGTCGATCACCGAGGCCACGTTGGTCTCATCAGCCACCACCTGCTGGGTCCTCAGGGCCAGCTTCATGGCCTCCTCGGTGGGGATCGCGAAGGCCTCGTCCAGGCCGTTGGTGTGCAGGCTCTGGGCGCCGCCGAGGACCGCCGACAGGGCCTGGTACGCGGTCCGCATCAGGTTGACCTTGTATTGGGGCCTGGTCAGGGTGGCGGCCGCCGTCTGGCAGTGGAAGCGCAGCCGCATGGATTCCGGCTTCCTGGCCCCGAAGCGCTTCTTCATGATCTTGGCGTAGACGCGGCGAACCGCCCGGAACTTGGCCACCTCCTCGAAGAAATCGGCCTGGCTGACGAAGAAGAACGACAGCCGGGGCGCGAAGGCGTCGACGTCGAACCCGGTCGCCGTCACCTCCTCGACGTAGGCGATGGCGTTGGCCAGCGTGAACGCGGCCTCCTGGACCGCCGTCGCCCCGGCCTCGGAGATGTGGTAGCCGGAGATGTTGAGCGGGTTGTAGCGTCCCATGCGGCGGGCCGCGAAGACGATGGTGTCGCGGACGATCCGCAGCGACGGGGCGACCGGGTAGATCCACTCGTTCTGGGCCACGTACTCCTTGAGGATGTCGTTCTGGATGGTGCCCGACAGCTTGTCGAGGTCATGGCCCCGGTCCTCGGCCAGCGCCACGTACATGGCGAGCAGGATCCAGGCGCTGGGGTTGATGGTCATCGACACCGAGATCGCCTCCAGGTCGATGTCCTCGAACAGCGCCTCCATGTCGTCCAGCACGTCGACCGCCACCCCCTCGCGGCCGACTTCGCCCAGCGACATCGCGTGGTCGGAGTCGTAGCCCATCAGGGTCGGCATGTCGAAATCCACCGACAGCCCGCCCTGGCCCTGCTCGATCAGGTAGCGGAAGCGGCGGTTGGTGTCGGCGCCGCGGCCGAAGCCGGCGATCTGGCGCATGGTCCACGGGCGGCCCCGGTACATGGTCGGATAGGGGCCGCGGGTGAACGGATAGCGGCCCGGCAGGCCGATCTCCTCGAGCGGCGTGGCGGCAACGTCCAGCGCCGTGTAGAGCCGCTTGACGGGGAGCCCGGAGGCGGTCGCGTAGTTGTCCCGGGCCTCGGGCCGGCGGGCCGTGAACTCGGCCAGCTCGCCGGCCTCCCACTCCTCCAGGGTCCGCTCCAGGTTGTCCAGCGCGGCCCCCGTGAAGGCATCGGTGCGCTCACTCATGGCGTTTCTCCCCGTTGAAGGTGGCGAGCAGTTCGTCGGCCGCCGCGTAGGGGTCCAGCTCGCGCGCCTCGACCCGTTCCAGGAGGCGGCCCAGGTCGCCGTCGCGGCGGTCGGCGATGCGCGCGCGGACGATGTCCTCGGCAATCTTGAGGATCCGCATCTCGAGGATGCGGCCGCGGCGCCGCTCCATCCCGCCCAGTTCCTCGAGATGGGCGCGGTGGGCGTCGATGGCCTCCAGCAACTCGCCGATCCCCTGCTCGTCCACGGCGCTGGTCGCCACCACCGAGACCGTCCACTCGCCGTCGCTGCCGGCGTTGCGGCCCAGCGTCAGCATGCCCTTGAGGTCGGTAATGGTCTTGTTGGCGTCGGCGCGGTCGCACTTGGAGACCACGTGGATGTCGGCGATCTCCAGGATGCCGGCCTTGATCGCCTGGATCTCGTCGCCCAGGCCGGGGGCCGAGACGACGACCACGGTGTGCGCCGCCTGGACGATATCGACCTCGTCCTGGCCGACGCCGACGGTCTCGATCAGCACCACCTCGAAGCCGGCGGCGTCCAGGATGTCGACCGCGTCCAGGCTGGCCCGGGCCAGCCCGCCCATCGCCCCGCGGGTCGCCATCGAGCGGATGAAGACCCCGGGATCGCCGGTCAGGCCGCTCATCCGGACCCGGTCGCCGAGGATGGCGCCGCCCGAGAACGGGCTGGAGGGGTCGATGGCGACGATGCCGACCGTGCGCCCGCCCTCGCGGATGGCCCCGGCCAGGACGTTGACCAGGGTCGACTTGCCGCTGCCCGGGACTCCGGTCAGACCGATCACGTGGGCGTTGCCGGTGTGGCGGTGGATCTCGGCCATCGCCGGGCGGGCTTGCGCGGCCCCCGCCTCGGCCAGCGAGATCATCCGCGCGATCCCCCTGACCCGGCCCTCGAGGACTTCGGCGACCAATTCGCTGGGAGACCGGGGGGCCACCGGCTCAGTCCTCCATCCGCCGGCCGAGCGAGCCGAACAGGTCGCGGTCGTCGATCACCCGGTGGGCCTTGAAGTCGGTGCGCGGAATCTCCCCGGGCTCGGTCACCTCGACCCGGGCCCGCACCCCGAGCACCCGGTTGAGGTCGGCCTCGGTGCGCTTGCGGAACACGGCCAGGGGAACCTCGCCGCCCTGGTGGACCTCGGGCTTGGCCTCGACGCGGACCAGCAGCTCGTCCATCGCCCCCTCCCGGGTGATGACGATGCGGTGCTCGCCGCCGTAGCCGGCAAGCCCGTTGAGCACCGAATCGATGGCGCTGGGATAGATGTTCTCGCCGCGGATGGTGAACATGTCGTCGATCCGCCCGTAAACCCCGTCGGGCAGTCGTGGATAAGTGCGCCCGCACGGCGTGGGGCCGTCCTCCCAGCGGGCGAGGTCGCCCGAGAGCAGCCGGATCATCGGCTGCGAGGTGCGCTCCAGGTGGGTGTAGACCGGGGTCCCGCGCGCCCCGTAGGGCACCCGGGCGTGGCTCTCGGGGTCGCAGACCTCGGTGTAGACGAAGTCCTGCCACAGCACCATGCCGTCGCTTTCGCTGGTCCCGGCGCCGTTCATCCACGGGGTCATCTCGGCCATCGTGCCGCAGTCGATGACCCGGGCCCCGTAGATCTCCTCGATGCGCTTGCGGATGGTTGGGATCGAGGCCCCGGGCTCGCCCGAGAAGAACATGATCTGGAGCCCGAAGTCCCGCGGTTCGAGTCCCTCCCCGGCCGCCACCTCGGCCAGGTGCAGGGCGTAGGACGGGGTGCTGTAGAAGGCGCGCGGCTTGACCGCCTTCATCCACATCGCGGCGCGCGCGGTCATCCCCGCCGCCCCGGCGCCGAAGGGGAAGCACTTGGCGCCCAGGCGCTCGGCCCCCAGCATGGTCCCCCACGAACCCATGTAGAGGCTGAACACCGAGGCCACGAAGACGATGTCGCCGGGGCGGATGCCCATCCCCCACATCACCCGCGCCATGTTGTTGGCGATGGTCGTCCAGTCGTCCCGGCCGATGGCGAAGACGGTCGGCCGGCCGGTGGTCCCCGAGGTGCCGTGGATGTGGTGGATCTCGGAATCGGGGATGCACAGGTAGTCGCCGAAGGGCTCGGCGCGCTGTTGGGATTGGCGCAGCTCGGCCTTGGTCGTCACCGGCACCCGTTCGAAGTCCTCGAGCGTCGTGATGTGGTCGGGATGGATGCCGGCGCGGTCCCATTTGTCGCGGTAGAACGGCGAGGCGTCGTAGGCGTAGCGCATCACCGCGCCGAGCCGTTCGGCGATCGCCGCCTCGCGCTCTCCGGGGGACATGGTCTCGCGCACCGGGAACCAGTAGGGGCTCGACGGTTCGGGCATGTAGGCCGGGCTGTAGGCCGGGGGGAAGGTCCAGTACTCCATGTCAACGGCTCCCCCGTTCGCCGACCAGCCGGCGCAGGGTGTCGACGATCGCCGCCGGCGGGGTGTCCTGGAGGAGGATCCCGGCGACCCCCATGGCGCGGAGCTCGGCGGCGTCGGCGTCCGGTATCACGCCCCCGGCAACCACGATGACGTCCCCGGCCCCGCTCTCTTCGAGCAGCTCGACGATCCGCGGGATGATGGTCATGTGGGCGCCCGAAAGCAGGCTCACCCCGAGCACGTCGACGTCCTCCTGGACGGCCGCCGCGACCACCTCCTCCGGGGTCCGGTGGAGGCCGGTGTAGATGACGTCCATGCCGGCGTCGCGCAGGCTGCGCGCCACCACCTTGACCCCGCGGTCGTGGCCGTCGAGCCCGACCTTGGCCAGCAGCACGCGGATGATGTCGGTTCCCTGGTTCATGGCGCTCCTTCGCTCACTTGATCAAGCCGCTGAGTTCCTTGAACTCGGGCGTCCCGGCGCGGCCCAGCCACTCGAAGACGACCATCTCGGTGGTCACGATCCCGGCCCCGGCGGCGCCGAGGCGGTCCAGCGCCGCCCGGTGGTTGGCCGGGGCCCGCGAGGAGGTGGCGTCGGCGACCACGAACACCGTGCGGCCTTCGGCGATCAGCTCGAGCGCCGTCTGCAGGACGCAGATGTGGGCCTCGAGGCCGGCGACGACCACCTGGGAACGATCGAGGCCGCGCAACCGCCGGGCCAGGGCGTCGTCGCCCAGGCACGAGAAGTGGACCTTGTCCATCACGTCTTGGGCGCCGACCAGCGCCGCGATTTCGTCGACCGTCCCGCCCAGCCCCTTGGGGTACTGCTCGGAGACCAGGGTCGGAACCCCGAGTCTTTGCGCCGCCTTGATCAGGATGACGAGGTTGGCGAGGACCCGTTGGCAAGCATCCACGGTCGGCGCCAGCTTGTCCTGGACGTCGACCACCAGCAGGCAGGACCGGCCGGCCTCGATCAGCATTGGCAACCCCCTCGCCAGGTTTTTTTTCGGTTCCGGGAAATTAGTCCATGTCCGGCGCCGCGCCAAGGCCGGACATCCCTTCCCGCCCCTCAAGGAAGATTGACAGGACACCGGGAATGCCTAATATCCGCCATCCTGCCTCCCTGAATCGGATTCGAACCGAATGAGCTTCTCCGACCTCGGACTCAGCGACGAGCTGTTGCGGGCGGTGTCCGACACCGGCTACCACACCCCGACCCCGATCCAGCAACAGGCGATCCCCATCATCCTGATGGGCCGGGACATCCTGGGCTGCGCCCAGACCGGGACCGGCAAGACCGCCGGCTTCACCCTGCCGATGATCGAAATCCTGGCCGCCGGCCGGGCCAAGGCGCGGATGCCCCGCTCGCTGATCATCGAGCCGACCCGGGAGCTGGCGGCCCAGGTCGCCGAGGCCTTCGCGGTCTACGGCAAGCACCACAAGCTGACCAAGGCGCTGCTGATCGGCGGCACCTCGATGGCCGACCAGATCGCCGCCATCGACCGCGGCCCCGACGTCCTGATCGCCACCCCTGGAAGGCTGCTGGACCTCTTCGAGCGCGGCAACATCCTGCTCAACGACGTCAAGATCCTGGTCATCGACGAGGTCGACCGGATGC
Source organism: uncultured Thalassospiraceae bacterium (assembly GCA_964632795.1). Classification (GTDB taxonomy): domain Bacteria; phylum Pseudomonadota; class Alphaproteobacteria; order Rhodospirillales; family 2-02-FULL-58-16; genus CAZWEZ01. The sequence continues at coordinate 9,933 of CAZWEZ010000107.1, forward strand.
TCGACATGGGCTTCATCCCGGACATCGAACGCATCGTCTCGCTGCTGCCGAGGATCCGCCAGACCCTGTTCTTCTCGGCCACCATGCCGCCCGAGATCCGCCGCCTGGCCGACGGCTTCCTGATCAACCCCAAGGAAATCAGCGTCGCCCCCCCGGCGACCCCGTCCGATACCGTCACCCAGGGCCTGGTGGTGGTCGAACACAAGGACGGCCGGCGTCCGGGAGGCGGCCAGAAGGAGAAACGCGCCGCCCTGCGCCGCCTGATCGCCGCCGAGAACGTCCGCAACGCGCTGGTTTTCTGCAACCGCAAGCGCGACGTCTCCATCCTCTGCCGGTCGCTGGTCCGCCACGGCTTCGACGCCGCCCAGCTTCACGGCGACATGACGCAGCCGGCGCGCATGGAAATCCTGGAGCGGTTCAAGAACCACGAGGTGACCTTCCTGGTGTGCAGCGACGTCGCGGCGCGCGGGCTCGACATCCAGAACATGAGCCACGTCTTCAACTTCGACGTCCCGTCGCACGCCGAGGACTACATCCACCGCATCGGGCGCACCGCCAGGGCCGGCCGCGAGGGCCGCGCCTTCACCATCGCCACGCCCGAGGATTCCAAGTACCTGGCCGCCATCACCCGGCTGATCGGCAAGAAAATCCCGCCGCACACGCTGGAGGGCGTCGGAGGCGCCGAACTGGAAGCGGTGGCCGAGGAACCCCGCCGCCGAAGCCGCCACAAACCCGCCGCCAGGCCGCGACCGGAGGCCCATAAACCGAGGGACCGCGAACCCGCCGCCAAGCCGGAACCGGAGGCCACTAAACCGAGGGACCGCGAACCGAAGGGGCCGGTCAAGGGCATGGGCGATCACGTTCCCGCCTTCCTGCTCCGGCCGGCCAAGCCGAAGGGGTAACCAAAGCGAGGCCGGGCATGCAGACGATCTTCATCCAGGTGAAATGCGAGCTGGGCCGGGCCTACCAGGTGGCCGGCGAGGCCGTCGAGAACGTCGAGCAGGTTTCCGAGGTCCACTCGGTGTCGGGCAACTACGACCTGATGATCAAGTGCTACCTCGAAGACACCGTCGATATCGGCCACTTCGTGACCGAGAACATCCAGACCCTGCCCGGGGTCAGGGACACCTTCACCATCATCGCCTTCAAGGCCTTCTCCTGAAAAAGCGCCGCTGGTATTAGGTCGCTACATCTCCATGAAGACCGACGCCCCGGCGTCGGAGAAGCCGTAGATGACGAAGGTCTCGTCCTTGTCGCCGGGCATCCCGGGACTGCCCTCGAGCATCCCCGGCAGGGCGATGCCCTTGATGTCGGGCTGTTCGGCGAACAAGCGTTCGATCGCCGCGAAGGGAACGTGGCCCTCGATCACGTAGCGGCCGATGACCGCGGTGTGGCAGGACCACATGTCGTCGGGAACGCCGTAGCGTTCCTTGACCGGGCTGACGTCCTCCTGGTCCCTGACCGTGACGTCGAGGCCGTGCTGGCGCAGATACCCGACCCAACCGCCGCAACAGCCGCAGGTGGGGGACTTGAAGACGGTCATCTTGGTCGGCATTGCCCCGCTCGCCGCCACCTTGGTCTCGGGGACCTCGGTTTGGGAAGTCCACAACAGGACCGCGCCCAGGGACAGGGCCACCGCCACGGCCGCCAGCACCACATACAGCTTCTTCGTCATCTAAATCTTCTCCTGTCGAAACGACCGTTCGGGCGACCACCGCCCGCCGTCAAAGGACTCCCCTGTCCCGGCGCCGCTTATTTATCTTCCAGGTAGTGGAAGGTCAAGCGCCTTGGAAGTCAGATCAGTCCGGCCAGGGGCGAGGAGGGATCGGCGTACCTCTTCTTGGGCATC
>CAZWEZ010000108.1:0-5598 GCA_964632795.1 uncultured Thalassospiraceae bacterium
GTCGCCGCGGCCACCGTCCAGGCGCGGGCTGGGAAGCCGGCCGAGGCCCTGGCCATCGCCAACAACATCACGACCCCACGCTACCGCGCCGTGGTTTTCGGCCGGATCGCCGTCGTCCAGGCCGAGGCGGGCCACGAGGCCGAGGCCCGGGCGAGCGTCGAGCGGGCGCTGGCCGCCGCCGACGCCATCAAGCTGCCCTACGCCCGAGCCTACGCCATCAGCCGCGCCATCCTGGCCTTGTCGAGGAGCGGCGGTTTCGACGAATCGGTCACCGCCGCCGCGGACATCGCCGACCATCAGTTGCGGGCCCACGTCCTGTGGTCGATCGCCGCCGAGCGGCGCCGCCACGGCGACGGCGCCGGTGCGGCCCGTACCGAGAAGCTGGCCGACGCGGCGACCGGCGAGATCAAGACTTCCCTGAGCCGGGTCTGGATGTTCGGCGACATCGCCCTCGGCCACGCCGAGGCCGGGGAACCCGAGGCCGCGTGGGCGGCCTTCGGGCGCGCCAAGGAGGTCGCCGAGGGGGTCCACAATCCCTGGGGGCGGACCCGGGCGCTGGGCAAGCTGGCCACCACCCTGATCGAGCTGGGCGGCTCGGAACCGACCTCCGTCGCCACGCTGCGATAACCGGCCCCCGGCGACAAACCCTGAAAAAATAGTCGACGCCGGCCGCAACCGGGCTAGACCCTGTGGCGCCACCAGGATTTCGAGTTGATGGAGAACACCGGCTGGTAGTGCCTGACCTTCTTGGCCTCGATCACCTGCTTGATCTGGTTGTCGAGGACCAGGACCTTGCCGTCCAGGAGCACCACCATGATGGCGTGGCCGATCTTCAGGTTGAGGTCCTTGACCGCCACCACGCGGATCTGGCTGCTCTTGAAACCCAGCAGCTTCAGCGACAGGAACTTGGCGATCGCGTAGTCCTCGCAATCCCCGAAGCGAGCCATGAACTCGCCCGGCGTCGACCAGTAGTCCTTCTTGCCCCAGTTGTTCTGGTCGGTAATGTACTTGGCCCGGTTCATGAAGCGGTTGACTTTCTTGACCTGGGTCAGCCGGTCCTTGCCGCGGATTCCCTTCAGGAACTTCATCCACACCGCGTAATGGCACTTGTTGAGCTTGGTCGCCTTGCAGTCTCCCGTGAGCTTGTCGGCGCTTTCCTTGGAGTAGCGCGCCAGGGCCGCGTTCCATTTCTTGAACGGCTTGAGGTTGTCGGACTTGACTTCCTTGCTGTTGAAGAAGCTGGGGACGGCCTCCTTGGCGGCCTGGGAGGGGAAAGTCGCGGCGAGGAGGCACAGCACCACCCCCGCGGCAACGACTGCGAGGCGCGGACGGCAACGGAAAATGGAAGGAATTTCGCTCATGATCAGGGCCTTTTTGCTACGATTATAAGGCTTTCGGGGCTCTTCGGCAAGCCGGCCGGGCCCCGCCTCACCGACACGTGATGACACCGGAAGACGGCGCCCGGCCCTCCCGTCGCCGTCCCGCCGCTTTCCAGATTTTCCTTTGAGTCCCGCCGATGATGCCTTAATTTTTTAAGCTGAAATCAAACGGGAGGGGACGTCATGGCCGAAGAGGAGGCCAAGGCCAAGCCGGCCGATAAGGAGGAGGAGCCGCCCCGGCGATTCAACAAGGTGGCGATCGCCATCGGCGCCGCCCTGTTCGCGGTTGCCGCGGCGGCCATCTACTTCGCCTTCTATTTCGTCGAGGCGGAACGCCGGCGGGACCTGCAGGATTGGCAGGTCCGTCTGGGAATCGTCGCCGACAGCCGCGCCGCCGCGGTCAACGAATGGGTAGAGCAGAACTTCGCCCACATCCGCGAACTGGTCGAGAACGCCTCCCTCCAGCTCTACATGACCGAACTCGAGATGAGCGAGGGCGACAAGTCCGAGATCACCGACGAACCGGCCCAGGCCTCGTACCTGCGCAACCTGCTGGTCGCCACCGCCGAGCGCACCGGCTTCAAGCCCCCGGCGCCGGTCGGCGAAGTCGCCGCCAACATCGAACGGGTGGGCGTCGCCGGCCTCGGGATCACCGACGCCGACGGCCGGTCCATCGTCAGCACCCCCGGGATGCCGCCGGTCACCGGCAAGATCCGGACCGCCATCGCCAAGGCCCTGGACGGCGAACCGGTGCTGATCGACCTCTACAAGGGGGCCAGCAACCTGCCGACCATGGGCTTCGCGCTGCCGGTATTCGGCATCCAGGACGACAGCGAAGGGGCCCAGGGGATCGGCGTCGTGATCGGCATCCGGACCATCGGCGAGGACCTGTTCGGGCGCCTCGTGCAGCCGGGAGAGACCGCCGAAACGGCCGAGACGTACCTGGTCCGCGCCGTCGGGGGGACGGTGGAGTACCTGTCGCCGCTGGCCGACGGCACGCCGCCGCTGAAGCGCTCGTTTGCCCTCGACACCCCGGACCTGGCGGCCTCGTTCGCGGTGGATAAGCCGGGCGGCTTCGCCATCAAGCGCGATTACGCGGGCGAGGAGGTGCTGGTGTCGTCGCGTCCGCTGGCCGACCTGCCCTGGATCCTGGTCCGCAAGATCTCCCGGGCCGAGGCGCTGTCCGCCACCGAGACCCGACTTAAGACCATCCTCACCGTGTTCGTGCTGATCATCGTCGGCGTCACCATCGCCATCATCGCGGTGTGGCGCCACGGCAGCTCGGTGCGCGCCACCGCCGCCGCCGAGAAGTCCCGGATCGCCGCCGAACGCTTCGAAAACATGACCAAATTCATGAACCTGGTGACCAACAGCCAGCCCACCCAGATCGCCGCCGTCACCGGCGATACCAAGTACACCTTCGCCAACCAGCCGGCCGCCGAGGTGGCCGGGATCACCAGCCAGGACATGATAGGCAAGACCATGGCCAGCGTCATCGGCCCGGCCAAGTCCAAGATCCTGGAGGTCATCAACCGCGAAATCCTCGCCCGTTTCGCCGAATCCGACGACACCATGAAGGAACGCCAACAGCACATCCTGACCTTCGGCGAAGACGAGGACGCCGAGGACTTCCAGGTGATCAAGTCGGACCACATCCCGTTGCGCGGCGACCGCGACTATCCGCCCGGCGTGCTGATGGTGCTCGACGACATCACCGAGCTGACCCAGGAACGCCGGCGCAGCGAGAAGATGCTCAACCAGCTGATCGACACCCTGGTCAGCGTGGTCGACCGCAGGGACCCCTTCTCGGCCCACCACTCCTCGCGGGTGGCCGAGGTCGCCTATTGCATCGGCGGCGAGATGGAACTCCCCGCGACCGGGATCAAGACCCTCAATATCTCCGGCCGGCTGATGAACCTGGGCAAGATCTTCATCCCTCCGGCGCTGCTGACCAAGACCGGCGACCTCACCGCCGAGGAACGCAGCCAGGTGGCGACCAGCTACCTGGTCAGCGTCGATCTCCTGCAAAACGTCGATTTCGATGGGCCGGTGGTCGAGACCATCCGCCAGATGGGCGAGACCTGGGACGGCAACGGGCCGCTCGGCATGGAGGCCGACGACATCCTGCCCACGGCCCGCATCCTGGCCGTCGCCAACGCCTTCGTCGGCATGATCAGCCCCCGCGCCTACCGCGGCGCCCTGACGTTTGACAAGGTCTCCGGCATCCTGCTCGACCAGACCGGCACCAAGTACGACCGCAAGGCGGTGTCGGCGCTCATCAACTACCTCGAGAACCGGAACGGCAAGGAGACCTGGGCTCACTTCCGCGAGCGGCCGATCGAGGCCGAAGCCGAGGAATAAGGACCGCGGGTATTACACCTCGCTGACGAAGTCCTGATACTTGCCGGACGCGGTCCGGGCGATCTCGTCGTGGTAGCTGAAGGTCACCATGAACGGGTGATCGAACGTCCCCAGGGTCCATTCGCGCAGGCGGTTTTCCTCGGCCGCCGTCGGCGGGCGTTCGACGACCAGGCGCACCTCGAGGGTTTCCAGGCTCTTCTGGACGAACTGGTACTGGCGGATCGGGGCGATGTCGAGGAAGGCGCCGATGCTGTCGCTGCCGAGCAGGGTCCAGCGCCGCTCGCCCGAGGGCAGGACCAGCATGTTCTGGACCCGCCCCAGGATGCGCCTCAACACCGCCAACCCCCGCCCGCACCGGCAGTCCCCGCCGACCTCGGCGTAATCGCCGATCTCGTAGCGCAGCAGCGGCATGGCGAAGTTGTGGAGCGGGGTCACCACCACCTTTCCGACCTCGCCGGGGCCGCACGCCCGCCCCTTGTCGTCGAGGACCTCCAGCAGGACGCCTTCGGACTGGACGTGGAGGTGTTCGCACTCGGGACACTGCAGGGCCAGGTAGCCGACTTCCCGGGAGCTGTAGATGTCGGTCACCGGGACCCCCCAGGCCTCGCGGCAGAGCGTGCGGATTCCCGGTTCCAGGACCTCGGAGATGGTCTGCACCTGGCGCAGGCTCTTCGGCCGGATCCCCTCGGCCAGGCAGTGCTCGGCCAGGCGCCGGAGGTTGCTGGGGAAGGTCAGCAGGTAGTCCGGGTCCTGGCGTCGCAGCCAATCGACCTGTTCGGCGACCGTGCAGTTGATGTTGAGGGACACCGCCGGACCGGGGCCGAACAGGGCCTCGCTGCCGGGGCTCCAACTGCCGGGAGCGCCGTCGGGATAGGGGGCGCTGCCCTTCTTGGCGCTGCGGATGGCGGCCAGCTTGCGGGTCGGATCGTGGTCGTGCCACAGGTGGTCGCGCAGGGTGAAGGCCTCCCAGAACAGCGCCGTCAGCTCGCTCCTCAGCGCCCGCACCGGCCGTCCCGTCGAGCCCGAGGTGAAGATCAGCGACACCCTGCCGTGGCCGGCCGGCACCCGGGAGCTGTGCAGGGCCGTCCCGGCGTCCTGGACGTCGCGGCGGCGGAGCACCGGAATCCGGGTCCACTGCCCGGCGCTGAGCGGCCCCTCCGCCTTGACCAGCCGGTCACGGTAGAAGGGCACGGTTGCCCGCGCATGGGCGACCAACTTGGTCAACTGGCGGAACTGGTTGTTTCGAATCCGTTGGGGCGCCAGCCACTGGCTGCGGTCGAGTTGGAACAGGACGCTCATCAGCGCCCTCACCTTGCGCTCCGGCAGGGCCGGCCAGGCCAGTCCGTCGACCGTCGAGCTGGGGTTCAGTTCGGTCATCGAGCGGAATGTTAGCGCACTAATTCCAGCAGGATAAGAAAAAGGCCGGCCCGAAGGCCGGCCTTTTTGCGCAATCGAACGCTTGCCGGGAACGCGGGATCAGCTGCCGCTGCCGTCGAAGGTGATGGCCACGGTGCCGTCGTTGTCGTTGCCGGAGATCGAGTATCCGCCGTCCTCGTTGCGCAGATCGTCGGCATCGACATCCTTCAGCCGCACCGAGACCGAACTCGAACCTCCGAAGGTGACGATGGCGTCGTCGCCATCCTTCTCGACCTTGAAATCGGTGATGTCGAACTCCTCGCCCTCGAACAGCACCGTGTCGCCGCTTCCCAGGTCCATGATGACGTCGTTGCCGTCCTGGGCATGGAAGACGAAGGTGTTCTCGCCGTCGCCGCCGTACAGAAGGTCGTCGCCTTGGCCGCCGATCAGGGTGTCGTCGCCGGCACCGCCCGACAGCGTGTCTTTGCCCTTGCCACCGTCC
>CAZWEZ010000108.1:5698-8583 GCA_964632795.1 uncultured Thalassospiraceae bacterium
CGCCGCCGGACAGGCTATCCTTGCCTTCGCCGCCATACAGGGTGTCGTCGCCGGCGCCGCCGGACAGGCTATCCTTGCCTTCGCCGCCATACAGGGTGTCGTCGCCGGCACCGCCCGACAGCGTGTCTTTGCCCTTGCCACCGTCCAGGATGTCGTCGCCGGCGCCGCCGGACAGGCTATCCTTGCCTTCGCCGCCATACAGGGTGTCGTCGCCGGCGCTGGCCCACAGGACGTCGTCGCCCTCGCCGCCGTCGATGGTCACGTCGCCGTAGTCGAAGCGGTTGCTGGTCAGGTCGACCACATCGTTGCCCCGGCCGGCCTCGATGGTCTCGATGTTGCTGATGTTGGGAGCGCTGCCCCAGTCGTCGAGGAACAGGGCGTCGTCGCCGTCGGTCATCCTCAGGGTGTCGTCGCCGGCGCCGCCGTCGAAATCGTCCCGGCTGCGGCTCATGCCGCTGATCGAGACCACCTCGCCGCTGCCCTCGACGCCGACGCTGCCGACGTTGAGGGCGCCCCAGCCGCCGCCCCAGGTGCCGTCGGCGTTGTAGAGGAGGGTGTCGTCGCCGTCGCCGCCGTCGAGCGTGTCGGTGCCGGCGCCGCCGTCCAGCGTGTCGGACCCGGCGTCCCCGCTCAGGATGTCGTCCCCGGCTCCCCCGCTCAGGGTGTCGTCGCCGCCGAGCCCGTAGATCTGGTCGTTGCCGCCCAGGGCGTCGATCACGTCGTCGCCCTCGGTTCCGTACAGCACGTCGTCGCCTTCGGTCGGCGCGTCGTCGACCGCTGTCACCGTGAGGTCGAAGTCGGCGCTGGCCAGAGCCGTCGTGCCGTCGCTCACCGTGAACGCGAACGAGGTCGAGCTGTTCTCCGAGCCGTCGTGCACGTAAGACACCGAGCCCCCGTCCAACTGCGCCTGGGTGAAGCTCGTCGCCTCGACGCCGCCAACCAATATCGTGCCCGTGCCGAGGTCGCTCACCGTGTAAACGAGATCGCCGGCGGCGGTGTCCGGGTCCGTAACCTGAAGCATCGTCGAGGTCAGGGCCACCGAAGCGCCCTCGGCAACCGTCGCCCCCAGGTTCGCCGCCAGCACCGGCGCGTCGTTGACGGCCCTGACCGAGATCGTCTCCGAAACCATCGTGCTGGTAGCGCCGTCGCCATCGTTCAGCGTGATATTGACGGTGCGGTCGCCTTCGGCCGGATTTTCGCTGGTGTTCTCGAAGGTGATCTGATTCAGCACCTTCTCCGCGATCTCGGGCGTCGTGTTCGCGTTGAAGGATATTGCCAGGTCTTCTCCGTTGGCGCCACCGGTGAACGTACCGATAAGGTTCCCGTTCGTACCCGGATAAAACAATTCATTGCCATTCACAGCAACACCGCCGGGACCGATGGACAGGACGTCGTTCGCGGTCCCGCCTTGCAGCGACACGGTCAACCCGCCGCCGTCGAAGTTCGGCGAGTCGACATCCCCGACAACCACGTCGCCGGCCGGGGCGATCTTGATCGGAGCCTGGCCTTCGGTGAACGTCGATGGCCCACCCTGAAGGGTGACCACCGGCGCATCGTTGACGTTGTTGTAGGTCAGGGTAAGACTCGACGAGGCCGTCGCGTTCGAAGCCCCGGAACCGTCATCCACCGTATAGGTGAACTGGACATCGCCCGTAAAGTCCGCGTTCGGGGTGAAGGTCCAGGTTCCGTCGCCGTTATCGGAAAGCGTGCCGTCCGCGCTCGACGTTGTCACGTCCGTCACCGTCAGGACATCGGATGTGTCCGGATCGAACGAGTCCTGAAGCAGGAAGTTCGACGTGATCGTGAAACTGTTGTCCTCGATCGCCGTCGCCGTGTGCGCAACCGCGACCGGCGCGTCGTTGGTGCCGGTGATGGTCACCGTCGCCGTCGCCGTGTCGGTGCCCCCGGCGCCATCGTCAACCGTGTAGGTGAAGCTTACGTCACGGCTCTCGCCGACACCAAGGTCCTGGAAGTCCGCGCCGGGAGTGAAGCTGAAGGTGCCGTCGTCGTTGTTGGTCACCGTGCCTTCGGCGGGCTGCTCGTTGATCGTGAACGTAAGGGTGTCGTCGTCGATGTCACTGGCGCTGAAGGCGATCGTCGTCGCCGCCCCGTCCTCGACGGCGGCGCCGGAAACATCGACCGCCACCGGAACGTCGTTGTCCGGGTCGACGGTCAGGCTGACGGTCGCCGTGTCGGTGCCCCCGGCGCCGTCCGAAACCGTATAGGTGAAGCTGTCGGTGCCGTTGTAGTCGGCGTCCGGCGTGTACGAAAGAACGGTGTAGCCGGTAACCGGATCGGTCGTCTCCACGACCGTGCCATGCGCCGGCTGGCCGAAGCTGCTGATCGAAAGCGTGTCGCCGTCGAGATCGGTATCGTTGGCCAGAACGTCGATGTCCAGAGACGTATCCTCGGTTGCCAACGCAGAATCATCAACTGCATCAGGAGGATCGTTGACCGCCGCCACGTCAATGGTGGCCGATGTCGGGGTTACCAGAGTCCCATCGGAGACGCCGTAGCTGAGGTTGACGGTGCCGTTGAAGTCGGCGTCGGGAGTGAACGTCCAGCTGCCGTCGGGGTTGGGGGTGATGGTGCCGTCGTCGGCGCTCAGGTTGACTATGCTGAGTACATCGCCATCAACGTCGCTGGAACCGGCCAGCAGATCATTGGCAGTGATCAACAGCGTACCGTCTTCGTTCATCGCAAGCGCGGGTGTCGTCGGAACGGTCGGCGCGTCGTTTGCCCCGCCGACAGCAATGGTGGCCGATGTCGGAGTTACCAGAGCACCGTCGGAGACGCCGTAGCTGAGGTTGACGGTGCCGTTGAAGTCGGTGTCAGGGGTGAACGTCCAACTGCCGTCGGGGTTGGAGGTTATCGTCCCGCCGTCG
>CAZWEZ010000108.1:8683-11683 GCA_964632795.1 uncultured Thalassospiraceae bacterium
GGGTGATGGTGCCGCCGTCGGCGCTCAGGTTGACTATGCTGAGTACATCGCCATCGATATCATCGGAACCGGCAAGCAGGTCATTGGCACTGATCGACAGCGTACCGTCTTCGTTCATCGCAAAAGCCGGAGTGCCAACAGTCGGTGCGTCATTTTCCCCGCCGACAGCAATGGTCGCTGAGGTCGGGGTGCTGGTGGTGCCGTCGGATACGTCGTAGCTAAGGTTGACGGTGCCGTTGAAGTTAGCGTCAGGGGTGAACGTCCAACTGCCGTCGGGGTTGGAGGTTATCGTCCCGCCGTCGGCGCTCAGGTTGACTATGCTGAGTACATCGCCATCAACGTCGCCGGAGCCGGCCAGCAGGTCGCTGGCGTTGATCTGCAACGTGCCGTCCTCGACCATCGCCAAGGTAGGCGGCACATCAGGCACCGTCGGCGCGTCGTTGACCGCCGCCACCGAGACGTCGATGGTGCCGATGGTGGTCGCCATGTCGGTGCCGTCGGCCTCGGTCGAGGTCGCCGTCACCGTCAGCTGGAAGTCGTCATCGGAGTTCGCCGGAGGGGTGATGGTCAGACCGACCAACATGCCGGCCGACAGGGTCCAGGTGCCGTCCCGGTTCGGGGTGCCAGCGGAAAGCGTGGCCCCCGCGGGAACCCCGGAGATGGTGATCGACAGGGATTCGGAGCCGTCGGTGTCGGTCAGCGCCGAGGAGATGTCCAACGAAATCGCCGTGTCCTCGGCCCCGGAGGCGGCCTGAACGACCAGCGTCGGGGCGTCGGCGACGGCTTCCACCGTCACGTTGGCGGTCGCCGTGCTGCTGGCGCCGTCGGTCGAGGTCGCGGTCACCGTCAACTGGAAATCGACGTCGGAATCCGCCGGCGGGGTGACGTTCAGGGTGGACAGGTTGGCGAGGTCGTCGCCGGATATCGTCCACGTGCCGTCGCCGTTGTCAAAACCCAGCGACAGGGTCGCCCCACTGGGCACGCCGGAGATCGACACGCTGTCGAGCTCGGCGAAGAGGCTGTCCACCGATGCCGAGAGGTCGAGCGCGATGGCCGTGTCCTCGTCGCCGGTCGGAGCGGCGACGGTGAGGGTCGGCATGCTGTCGATGGATACGGACTGATCGGCGAACTGGAGGTTCTCGACGCCGCTCAGGACGTCGGTGCCGTCACTGCCGTCGCCCCCGACGTGGGTCACGGTGACCTCGTTGGTGACCGCATCACGGGTGATGGTGTACTCGTCCATGTCGCCGCTGAAGACGGCGGTGTCCTTGCCTTCGCCGCCATCGATCACATCGTCTCCGGCGCCGCCGACCAGGGTATCCTTGCCTTCGCCGCCGTACAGGGTGTCGTCGCCGGTGCCGCCGTCGAGGAGGACGTCCTTGCCCTCGCCGCCGTCGAGAATGTCGTCGCCGGCGCCGCCGAACAGGGTGTCTTGGCCCTGGGCGCCGTCCAGGTAGTCGTTGCCCGCTCCGGCCTGGAGGGTATCGTCGCCCACGCTGCCGTAGAGGATCTGCGCCGTGGTGATCGCAAAATCGCCGCCGTCGGCCTCGGTCGAGGTCGCGGTGACGTCGAGGGCGAACCCATCGGGGACGTCCCCGGACGGCACCGACAGCGTCAGGCCCTCGAGGTCGCCGACCGACAGGGTCCAGGTGCCGTCGCCGTTATCCGTGCCGACCGAGAGGGCCGCGCCTTCGGGAACCCCGGCAATGGTGAACGACAGGCTTTCGGAGCCGTCGGTATCGGTCAGGGACGATTCGATGTTGACCGGGAACACGGTGAGACCCCCCTCGCCCCCCGGGATGTGATCGCCCAGGGAGACCGAAAGGGTCGGGGCGTCGGCGACGCCGGCCACCGAGATGTCGATGGTGCCGGTGGTGGTCGCGGTGTCGCCGGTCGCGGTCTCGGTCGAGGTCGCCTCCACCGTCAACTGGAAGTCGACATCCGAGTCGGCGGGCGGGGTGACCTTCAGGTTGGAAAGCTGATCCGGGCTCAGTATATACGTCCAGCTGCCGTCGGCCTGCTGAACCCCGCCGCCGAGAACCGCATCGTCCGTCCCCGCGGTCAGAACCGCGCCATCGGGAACCCCGGCAATGGTGACCGACAGGGTCTCGGAACCGTCGGTGTCGGTCAACGCCGCGGAGATGTCGAGCGCGATCACCGTGTCCTCGTCACCCTGGGCGACGCCCGTGAGCTGGTCGCCCGCAGCCTGCGAATCGAGATCGAGGGTCGGCGCATCGGCCCTATCATCACCATCGGCCGCCACCGCCACCGCCAGGGCAACCGGTCCCGTGGTTGCCGTCGTCGTGGCGCCGGTGTCAAAGTCGGTGTCGGTCACCGTCGAGCTCACCTGCAAGGTGAAGTCATCGCTGGAATCGGCGGGCGGAAGGATGGAAAGGTTGCTGTCGGCGCTGGCCAGATTGGCCAGTTCCGCGTCGGTCAGGGAGCCGCCCGGACCGGAACCGGTGATGGTCGCCGTCGTCCCGTCAGGCGACATCGTCACCGTCAGGCCGCTGCCCGTGGCCGCCGAAACAACCGCGCCGGACGGAATGTCGGAAACCGTCACCGCGCTGACGACCTCGGAGCCGTCGGTATCGGTCACCGCGGCATCGATGAGGAGTTCGACCGCCGTGTCCTCGTCGGTCACGACATTGGTCACATCCAACACCGGCGCGTCGGCGTCGGCCGCCACCGAGACGTCGATGGTGCCGGCGGTGGTCGCCGTGTTGCCGCTGCCCGACACCGTCGAGACGGCCGTCACCGACAGGGTAAAGTCGACATCCGAATCGGCCGGCGGGGTAATGGTCAGGCCATTGAGCTCATTCGAGGCCAGCGTCCAGGTGCCGTCGCCGTTGTTGGTTCCGGCCGACAGCACGGCGCCCTGGGGAACGCCGCCGATGGCGATGGAAAGGGTCTCGTTGCCGACCGTATCGGTGGAAATCGCGGCGATGTCCAACGGAATCGCCGTGTCCTCGGTGCCGGCGGCATCCGCAACCGTCAGCG
>CAZWEZ010000109.1:0-11561 GCA_964632795.1 uncultured Thalassospiraceae bacterium
GGTGAACTCGGGAAGCCGTCGTATGGGTACCATATGTTAGATTCTATCCACTAGAGTCCGCCATGGAAACCTTCACCCCCAAGGACCCTGATTTTGAAACCCGCGTCCGGGAGAGCTTCGAGCGCCAGCGGTTCATGGACTACATCGGCGCCCGGCTGGCCAGCGTCGGGCCGGGAAGTTGCGAGATCCGCCTCCCCTACCGCCGTCAGCTGGCCCAGCAGCACGGCTTCTTCCACGGCGGCGTGGTCGGCACCCTGGCCGACAACTCGGCCGGCTACGCCGCCTTCAGCCTGATGCCGGCCGACGCCACCATCCTCACCGTCGAGTACAAGATCAACCTGATGGCGCCGGGCAAGGGCGAGGAGCTGGTCGCCCGGGGCCAGGTGGTGCGGGTCGGACGGACGCTGACCGTCAGCCGGGCCGACGTGTTCGCCATCGAGGATGGCCGCGAGAGCATCTGCGCCAGCGTGCTGGAAACCCTGATCCGGCTCGACGGCCAAAGCGACGGCCCCAAGGAGGGAGCCGACGATGAATGAAATTGAAACCAAGGCCCGTGAGCTGTTCGCCGAGGGCTATCTGTGCGCCGTGGGCGTCTTATACCAAGGGGCACTGATAATGACCCATAGAGATCGCCTCGGCGTCCCGCCGGGTAGGAGGAAAGCCGTCTCTATGGGTCATTATCAGTGCCCCTTGGTATTACCCCACTGATGTCTGCACATGGCCCAAAACGGAGCCCGGGATTTCCAGAACAGCGTCGGCAGGCGGATTTCCGGTGTCCCCGCTGGACCTCGCGGGTCATTGACTTCTCCGGGATATCCTCTACATAATCCCACATACGCGTTGCATTTGTTTTGTGTTACCTAAATAACCGGTACGCCGATTAGCTTAGTTATCCCCTGACAATGTAAGCGTTAAACCGACCGCGCCGTCACATGGTGTGAGGCGCGGAATCAAGGCTCCTGTTAGAGGAAATAACTATGGCTACTGGCACTGTAAAGTGGTTCAACCCGGCCAAGGGTTTCGGGTTCATCGAACCGGAAGACGGCTCCAAGGACGCCTTCGTCCACATTTCCGCCGTCGAACGGGCGGGACTGACGACTCTCAACGAAGGGCAAAAGGTTGAATACGAACTCGTGCCCGGTCAAGGCGGCAAGTCCTCGGCGGAAAACCTGGTCGTTCTCGACTGACGCGTCCCGCTTGGCTATCTTCGTTGCCCTGGCGCCGGTGTCGTTCGGTTTCCGGCAACAGGTTCGTCTGGTGATGCGCCATCGTGGGCAGACCGAAGGAAAGAACTAATATGGCCCGCAGACCCAACTACAAGTCCGAACGCCTGGAACGCCAGAGGGCAAAAGCCGCCAAGAAAGCCGCGCGGCTCGAGGCCAAAAAGGAAAGGGCGGAAAAAGGAAAGGCGGAGAACGCCGGCCTTGTGCTGGCCGACGACGGATTGGCCGGCCCCCCCGGGGAGCCGCCGGGCCGGCCCCAGGAGGACGGCGACCCGAATCGGTGAGGGTGGCATGACGGTTTGCGCCCGGCTTCCGGCCGCGGGCTGAGGAAAGCGGCCTCGGTCTTTCGCGCCGATGCGCCGGCAACGAAAATCGGGGGCCTCGGCCGCCACCAACTCGACGATCCGCTGAGGTTCCGGTGAATCAATCTTTCGCCGTGGGAGTTCGAAATGGGTCCGCCGCGAGGCCGACGCCATACGCCTGTTCGGTCCGTAGCCCGGCCGTGATACCCTTTGCGCGGAACGATTCCTCGAGTGGCGGAAGGAGACGATGCCATGACCATGGAAGCCATTCCCTGGGTCGATCTGGTCGGTTATTTCGGCGGTGGCGTTACCCTCTGGGGCATGCACCGCAAGACCATCATCCCGTTGCGCCTCGGCGCCGTCGGTGGCAACGTCGGGTTCCTGGTGTTTGGCCTGTTGGCGCCGAGTTACCCGACCCTGGTGCTGCACGCCTTGTTGTTGCCGCTCAATTCCTTCAGGGCCTGGCAGATGCTCCGCCTGATCCGTGAAATCCGCGACGCGGCGGAGGGCGACAACAACCTCGATGCGTTGATTCCCTACATGCGCAAAGTCCGGGCGCCCGCGGGTAGCGAGCTGTTCAGGAAGGGCGAGAAGCCGGACCGGATGATCGTCATCAGGAGCGGCACCGTACATCTGGTCGAGGTCGGGGTGGACTGCGGCCCCGGCGATGTGCTCGGCGAAATTGCCGCCTTCACCCCCGACAACCGCCGCACCTGCACCGGGGTTTGCGCCACCGATTGCGATCTCTATACGCTGGCCAACGACGACATGATCCAGCTCTATTACCAAAACCCGCGATTCGGCATGTTCTTGATGCGGATCGTCGTCGCCCGCCTGCTCGCCAATTGGCAGGACGCCGAAGCCCGAGCCAAGTCCGTATGACCGGGGTTCCGGGGACATGATACTTAATTGTCTCTCCCACTCTCCTGTGTTAGGTATTTCTCATGACACGATTTGCGCGGGTTGCGGCGCCGGGCATTCGTCATCATATGACCCCAATCAAGCATCATGTCACCGGAACTCGGAATAAAGAGGAAAGAAACCGTGAGCGAAGAAAGTACCGGCGCCAAGTCCGAGACCAAGTCCGAGACCAAGACTAAGTCCGAGACCAAGTCCGAGACCAAAACGGACACCGCGCCCTCGACGAAAGACACCGGAACGGCCAGGCACGAGGGCCAGAAGAAGGTCACCGAAAACTATCGGAAATCCTGGGACATGATCTGGGGATCCAAAGCGGGTTCCGGCTAGGTCGAGCCAAGTGGAATCGGGCGGGTGTAGGTTCCGGGGACATGGGTTCCGGGGGGTTCAGGGGACATGTGTTCCTGGGGGTTCCGGGGACATTCCTGGGGGTTCCGGGGACATGATATTTGATTGTCTCTCTCACTCACCTGTGTTAGGTTTTTCTCGTGTTAAGATTTGCGTAGGCGCTGGCGCCAGACATTCCTCATCATTTGACGCAAATTAAGTATCATGTCATCGGAACTGCTACGTTCTATCGCGCTTTGGAGAATACGTTATGACCAAAGAATCACGCGATCTAGAGATATTAGTCGCAAAAATTCAGAAGCAGCTAGCTCCCGATTCTGAAGTTCTCCATGATATCAAACTTGACGGTCGCCAAAGTAAGCGGAAACGTCAAATCGATGTATTAGTCAGGCAAAGAATAGGTCAGTATGAAATCCAGATCGTCATCGATTGTAAAGACTATGCAAGGCCGGTAGACGTAAAAGGAGTCGAGGAATTCCACGGTCTGTTAGATGATGTGGGCGCTCAAAAAGGGGTGCTAGTTTGCCCAAATGGGTTTTCTGATGCCGCAAAAACACGCGCTGAAGGATGGCAAATTGATCTCTATAGCCCAGTAGATACAGACCCACACAAATGGCAGGTAGAACCAACAATACCGGCACTTTGTGATTTCAGGACTGCTGGCATGGCTTTTAGGATTAGCATGAGCGACCCATACCCGCTTACAATATCTCCTGATTTTTACTCAACGAACATCGTGTATGACAAAGATAAAAACGAACAAGGTATTATGCTAGACCATGCCATGGACAAATGGCTTGATGGGCAATTTCCAACCGAACTAGGTGTACATCGAGACCTTCAGATTTTTGATACCCTTGAAGTCATGACAGATAACGGGCATGGTATGATCGTACCTGTAGAGTTGTCAGTCACTCTACATGTCGAAAGGCAACTCTATTTTGGCCAATTCCCCATTAATCAAATTTCAGGATTCAAAGATGAGCTATCAGGAGGAATAATAGTTAACGCGTTCACTGTTGGCATTCTCAGCCCCGATGAGGTCGAGCGGGATTGGCGAAAAATAGACACAGAAGAAGAAGCACCAATTAAGCCTGTCATAAGTCTTACAGGGCTGGTCGGTTGGGTGTTGGAGTAGCGATACACATGAGTACCGACAACTCCCGCGAAAAAATTCTAAAGGATTACCCGAATCTCAAAGAGGTCATGCCTTTTTTAGACAGCCTCAATTCAGAAAGCCCCAGAGGTGCGGTTTTGATCGCTTGCAGCTTCATCGAAGAACAGCTCCGCGAAATTATTGGCGATTTTTTGGTCGAGGACAGTGACAGCGGCCAACTACTTGAAGGTTTCAATGCATCGCTAATCACGTTTTCCGCCCGCACGATATCCGCCCATTGTTTAGGTTTGGTATCTGACACTGAACGAGATGATTGCAACACTCTTCGCCGAATAAGAAATGAGTTTGCCCACAATCACAAAGCAACCTTCACCGACACGAAGATCATTGACCTCTGTAATAACCTCCATGCGTCCACAAAAGATTATGGCGAGGTAGTCGTATATTCTCAGGGACAATTCACAACTGCAGCTGTGGGCCTGATAATGAATCTCACTAATCGCGCTCACTACGTGAAAAAATCCCGGCTAACCTTACAAAACTGGCCATATTGACACTCGCTGAGAATAGTACCCCTTGGAGTATTGCAACCCTTATTCCTCACCTCGATTTACTTTTCCTAACGTCCCCTTTGGGTCCAGGCTGTGTGAAAACTCGGATGCCGAGGCCTTCTGCGCAATAATTGAATCCGGAAGATAATTCTGGCGAATTACTGTTGCGGTGAGGGATAACTTATGAATCAATATTTCGCCTCCACGGTCACAAAATGGTTTTCACACAGCCTGGGTCAGTAACGGACTCCGGGGGTTCCTACCCTTCCTCGACCAAGGGGTCGTGGGGGGACGGCTGGCCGTCGATGAGGACCGGGAACAGGCGGCAGTCGGCGCCCTTGAAGTTGTCGAGACATTCGGCCTGGCCCTCGAACTCCGGCGAGGCCGGCGCTTGAGTTGTCTTTAATGGGGCGATGATTCCCGGGCGTCGGCCAGCGCCCGGGTCACGGCCTCGGGTTCGCGGTGGATGACCGTCAACAAGACCCTTGCCGCGCGGTCCGGGTTGCGCCGGCCCTGTTCCCATTCGCGGATCGAGCCGATAGGCAGGCCGGACCAGTCCGCGAAGGCGGCTTGGGTCATCCTGAGTTCCTTGCGAATGGCGCGCACGTCGATTTCGGCCGGGACATGGACGCGGGCGGCGGTCTTCCCGCCCCGCGCAAAGGCGACGGCTTCGGTCAAACCATGAATGATGTCGTCGCCGACATTCTGTTTCTTTTTGGTCATGGTATCTGTCCTTATTCTCCCTTGTAGTGGCGGACCAGAAGCGGAATCAGCTTGGCGATGGTCTGTTCCTGTTGTCGGGTCAGGCGGGCGGTCGCGGATTTGCCGTAGACGGTCAAAAGGAACAAAGGAATGTCGGCGTCGGGGTAGAAATAGATGACCCGGACACCGCCTCGCTTGCCCCGCCCCCGGATCGTCCAGCGGACTTTCCGCAAGCCGCTGGTCCCGACGATGGGGTCCCCGGCCTCGGGGTTGCGGGCGATGTAGTCGATGAAGTCGTGCCGTTCAGCGGCGCTCCACACAGCATCGGCCCGGCTCGGGAAGGGGGGAACTTCAACGACGGTGCAGGGCGGATTTGACATGCCCTTATTGTACGGCATTGCCGTACTAAATCAAGAAGAAAAGTACGTCAATGCCGTGGTTATTAAACGACGCCGGTTCCGATGCCGAGGCGCCGGGGGCGTCCAAGGGTTGGCGGTCGCCGGCACCTGTCCCGTCAGATCCCGTGCGCCGGTTGGATCGGGGTTCCGTCGAAGAAACGGCCGAGGCGGAAGGGGGTCATATCCAGGCCGGGGTCGTTGCCGCACACCATGTCGGCGATGGCGCGGCCGGCTCCCGGGCCGAGGCCGAAGCCGTGGCCGCTGAAGCCGGTGGCCACGTAATAGCCCTCGAGCCCGTCGACCGGCGAGATGATCGGCAGGCCGTCGGGCGAGGTCTCGATCATCCCGGCCCAGGTTTCGGCGAACTCGATGCCGGCCAGTTGCGGGAACCAGCGGCTGAGGTTGGCCCGCATCTCGGACAGGATGCGGTGGCTCGGCGGCGGCTCCAGGACGCGCGCGCGCGCCGACTCGAAGGGCGTCGCTTGGTCCAGCGGCCATTTCCGCCTCGTCGCCAGCTCCTCGAGGAAGCGGCCGTCGAGGCGCAGGCGGACCCCCTTGCCGGCCGCCCGCAGGGTCGGCAGGAACTTGCGGAAGAAGCGGAACGACGCCGGGACGATGGGATGCTCGGTGGCGTTGCCGAGGGCCACCGTGTAGCCGCCGTCCTGGCGGCGGCGCAGCGCCACCGGCTTGGCCCAGGTCGCGCCCTCGGTGATGTTGGGGGCCCGAGCGGTGCGGGCGACGGTCCCGGTGACCTTGAGCTGGGGGACGACGATCCCTAAGCTGCCGCTGAACAGCGAGGTCCAGGCACCGGCGGCGCAGACCACCCGCGAGGTGCGGATGGGGCCGTGTTCGGTGACCACCGCCGAAACCCGTCCCCCCTCGGTGTCGAGCCCGCGCACGGCGCACGGCGCGAGGACCGTGGCCCCCTCCTCTTGCGCCGCCCGGGCGATGGCGACGGATGCCTTTTCGGGTTCGGCCCGGCAGTCGCTCGGGGTGTAGAGGGCACCGGCCCAGCGCTCCCCGGGGTCCTCGATCAGGCCGCCCATTTCGCCGGCGGTGAGCAGACGGGTGTCGAGTTGGAATTCCCTGGCCGTCGGCAGCCAGGCGGCGTGCTCCTCGAGTTCGCGCCGGTCGCGGGCCAGAAAGATGCAGCCCCCCTGTTCGAAGCCGATGTCCTCGCCGAGCCGCTCCGCCAGTTGCCGCCACATGCGCATGCTTTCGGCCATCATCGGCAGCTCGGCCGGATGGCGTCCCTGTTGGCGGATCCAGCCCCAGTTGCGGCCCGATTGCTCGCCGGCAACGCGGCCCTTCTCGCACACCGCCACCGACACCCCCCGTACTGCCAGGACGTAAGCCGTCGCGCAGCCGACGATGCCGCCGCCGATCACCACCACGTCCGCCGTCTCGGGGACGATCATCTAAGCTTCCTCCACCAAGGCTTGGCGGGGCTCGGGCGGCTCACCGTCGACGAGGGCCGGGAACAGGGCCTGGTAGGCGCCCTTTCCCTGGCGGCGGACCAGGCCGCGGGTGGCGTGGTGGGGGGTGGCGACGGCCTCGGCGAGGTCGAGGACCGGGGCCAGGCAGCAGTCGGCGTCCTTGAAGGTGTCGAGACATTGGTCCAGGTCGCGGGCGGCGAAGAAGGCGCTCAGCTCGGCCCTCAAGAGGCTCTGGGGGAAGGCGTCGTCGTGGCGGGCGATCCACTCCTCATGGCCCGCCGCGGTGCAGAACGAGACCCAGAACTTGGGCTCGATGGCGCACAGGGTCAGGTGCCTGGCGTCGCCGGTCTCGTACACCCGGTAGTAGGCGGCGCCGCCGTTGAGCAGGTTGCGCTGGCGCCGGGGGACCTCGCCCAATACCCCCAGGGCAGCCAGCTGGAAGACCTGCAACGGCATCGCCACGTCGGCCAGGGCGAGGTCGATGTGGCACCCCTCGCCGCTGCGCTCGCGCTCGCGCAGGGCGCCGAGCACGGCGATGACGGCGAACAGGGAACTCGAGAAGTCGGCCACCGGGGGATCGAAGAAGGACGGCGACTCCTCGGGCCCGTTGCCGGCCAGCATGCCCGACAGCGACAGGTAGTTGGCGTCGTGCCCGGCGACGTCGCGCAACGGGCCGTCGGCGCCGTAGCCGCTCATCGAACAGACGACCAATCCCCGGTTGACGCCCTTCAGGGTCTGGTAAGCGAGGCCCAGCCGCTCCATCACTCCGGGGCGGAAGGATTCGACCACCACCTCGGCGTCCCCGGCCAGGTCCAGGAATTCCCGGCGTCCGCCCTCGTCCTTGAGGTCGAGCGTCCGTACCCGCTTGCCGGCGTTGATGGCGTCGAAGTAGAGCGGCCGGCCGGTCTCGTCCTGGGGGCCGATCGCGCGCAGCTCGTCGCCCCGGGGCGGCTCGACCTTGAGCACCTCGGCCCCCATGTCCGACATGAGAAGGGTGGCCAGCGGCCCCGGGTAATGCCGGGTCAGGTCGAGGATCCGGATGTCGGACAGGAAACCGTTCAGTTTCGACATGATGTCACCTTGGTATGAGGGGTCATTCCCTCCTGGGGGGGATCGAGTAGGTGCCGGTGGCGTGGGCGACGGGGTCGCGGTCGCCGGCGGTGAACAGGGTCACCTCGATCACCGCCAGGCGCTTGCCGATCTTGATCATGGAGCCCTCGGCGACGATGTCGGCGGGCGGCGGCAGGCGCAGGAAGTTGATGTTGAAGTTGGTGGTCACCGCCAGCTTGACCTTGCCGATCATGCCCAGCACCACGGCGTACATGGTGGCGTCGGCCAGCCCCATCATGGTCGGTCCCGAGACCGTGCCCCCGGGACGCAGCATCTTGCCGTCGAACTCGAGGCGCATGGTCGCCCTGCCGTCGCCGATGCTGTCGATGCGCAGGCCCGATTCCAGGGCCCACGGCATCTCCTCCTGCATCAGGTTCTCGAATTCCCGCGCCGTGATCTTGGGCATGGCTCCCCCTTTGTCGATTTCCGTTAATATACCAAACGGTCGTTTGCTCGTGGATAAAATCCAACATATGATACCCATACGATGGATTCTATCCACTAGGTAAACAGCGATGCCGGACGAAACCGCGGCCCAAGCCCTACCGCGGCGGGACAACCGCCGCCAGAAACTGCTCGACGCGGCGGCCGGCCTGTTCCGCCGCCACGGTTTCCACGCCACCTCGATGCGCGACATCGCCCGTCACACCGGGATGCTGCACGGCTCCATGTACTACCACTTCCCGTCCAAGGAGGAGCTGCTGGTGACCGTCTACGAGGAGGGGATCAAGCGCATCGCCGCCCACGTCGATGGCGCCGTCGAGCGTGAGAGCGACCCCTGGCGGCGCCTCGAGGCGGCCTCGGTCGCCCACCTGGAGATGCTGCTCGACCACAGCGACTACGCCCAGGTGGTGATCCGCATCCTGCCGGGAGACGCCGAGAACGCGGCTTCGCGGCTGATCGCCCTGCGCGACGGCTACGAGGACCGGTTCCGGCGGCTGATCGACGACCTCGACCTGCCGCCCGGCGCCGACCGCCAGTTCCTCAGGCTGTTCCTGATCGGCGCCCTCAATTGGTCGCAGACCTGGTACCGCCGCGACGGCGCGCCGCCGCGGGTGATCGCCCGCCGGTTCCTGGATTTCCTGCGCCGCCCGCTGCAAGGAGAGGAGCCACCGGCATGAGCCAGGTTCTTCGATCTTCCGAACGCCCGATCAAGGTACTGATCACCAAGATCGGGCTGGACGGCCACGACCGGGGAAGCCGGGTGATCGCGTCGTTCCTGCGCGACGCCGGGATGGAGGTCGTCTACACGCCGCCCTGGCAGGAGGTCGCGGTGGTCGCCAAGCTGGCCATGGAGGAGGACGTCGACGTCATCGGCGTCAGCTCGCTGGCCACCGACCACCTGCTGGTGCCCAAGCTGATCGAGGCGCTGCGCGAGGTCGGCCTGGGCCACGTCAAGGTGGTGGTCGGGGGCATCGTGCCCGAGGACGAGGAGGCGGCGCTGCTGCGCTCGGGGGTCAGCCGGGTGTTCCACCCCGGCAGCTCGCGCGACGAGATCGTCGCCGACATCGCCCGTCTGGCCGGCGAGGCCCGGTCGGCGGACGTCTGATGGACCGCCCGCCACGCCAACTCCCCCTGCCCGGCTTCGCCGAGGCCGAGGCCGACTGGGAGAAGGAATACCGGGCCGGGACCGAGGGTTCGGATTCGATCCGCAACCGTTCGGGAATCGAGATCAAGCCGCTCTATACGCCGGCCGACTGGGACGACGAACGCTATCTCGACGACCTGGGGTTCCCGGGCCGGGGGCCGATGACCCGGGGCATCTATCCGACCATGCACCGCCGGCGGACGTGGAGCCGGCGTCAACTCATCGGACTGGGCACGCCGGAGGACTACAACGCCCGCCTCAAGACCCTGCTCGCGGCGGGCAATACGGCGATCAGCCTGATTCCCTGCAACTCGGTCTACCGGGGTTACGACATCGACCAAGTGGAGCCGCTGCTGCTCGGCACCTGCGGGGCCACCGTCAACACCATCGACGACATGGACGTGTGTTTCCGGGAGGTCGCCATCGGCGACATCTCGACGGCGCTCAACGACCCGCTGCCGTTCACCCTGCTGGCCCTGCTGCTGGTCCTGGCCAAACGGCGGGGCGTGCCGTGGGAGAGGATCACCGGGACCTCGAACCAGAGCGACTACATCTCCCACTACGTCGCCAACCACATGTTCTTCCGCCTCGCCCTGCCCGGCTCGCGGCGGGTCCTGCTCGACCATATCGAGTTCTGCAACCGCCGCCTCCCCAACTGGAACCCGATGTCGATCGTCGGCCAGCACATGCAGCAGGCCGGGGCGACCCCGGCCCAGGCCATGGGCTTCACGCTGTCGACGGCGATCCAGTACGCCGAGGACTGCCTCGCCCGGGGCATGGAGCCGGACGATTTCCTTCCCCGCTTCACCTTCTTCTTCGACGTCTCGATCAGCTTCTTCGAGGAGGTCGCCAAGCTGCGCGCCGGACGGCGGGTGTGGGCGGACATCGCCGCCCGCCGCCTGGGGGCCCGGGATCCCAGGTCGCGGCGCTTCAAGTTCCACGCCCAGACCTCGGGCGTCGACCTGACCCGCCAGCAACCGCTGAACAACATCGCCCGGGTCGCCGTCCAGGCCATGGCCGGCATCTTCGGCGGGTTGCAGTCGCTGCACACCGATTCCCACGACGAGGTGCTCGGCACGCCCACCGAGGCCGCCTCGCGGATCGCCGTCAACACCCAGAACATCCTCAACCAGGAGGCCCACCTGGCCGACGTCATCGACCCCCTGGGCGGCTCCTACTACGTCGAGACCCTGACCAACCGCATGGAGGAGGAAATCCGCTCGGTGATCGCCGCCATCGACGACGCCGGGGGGATGTACGCGGCGGTCGAATCGGGGCTGGTCCAGCGGATGATCGGCGAGGCGGCGGTCGCCTTCCAGCACCGGGTGGACAGCGGCGCCCAGACGGTGGTCGGCGTCAACGCCTACCGGGACGACGACGACGCCGGGGCCCGCAAGCCCCAGGAGCGCCCCGACATGGCCCTCATCGAGGCCCAGATCGCCAAGCTCGCGGCCTACAAGGCCGAGCGCGACCAGGGGGCGGCGCAACGCGGCTTGGACGCCCTGGCGCGGGCCGCCGCCGGCGAGGGGGACAACGTCTTCGAGAAACTGGTCGCCGCCATCGAAGCCGGCGCCACCCACGGCGAGACGGTGGCCTGCCTGCGCCGCGAGATGGGCGACGGCCAACCCCTGGTGGCGACGTGAGGACGGGGGGAGCGGAGTTTCTCCACCAAGGTGGTGCCGGCTTTTCAAAGGTGAAGAATCCACCGCCGAGGGCGCGGTGGTGCGCGGAGGAGAAAGGAAAATATACTTTAACTTATTTTCTCCTCTGTGATCTCTGTGGCTTTCTCTTTCTCTGTGGCCTCTGTGTCGAATTATACCAGCCGGCATTAATGGTGACTCGTCCAGGGATTCCCATATTTTGTGATT
>CAZWEZ010000110.1:0-11282 GCA_964632795.1 uncultured Thalassospiraceae bacterium
CAGGTCCTGGGGCCGGCGCCGGCGCCCCTGGCGGTGCTGCGCGGGCGCCACCGCCGCCGGCTGTTGCTCAAGGCGCCCAAGGACGTCAACGTGCCGTCCCTGGTGCGCCGCTGGCTGGGGGCCGTCGATGTCGCGCGCCGGGTCCGCGTGCAGGTCGACATCGATCCCTACAGCTTCCTGTAGGGCTCGCCCCGGGGCCGCGAAAGCGTCCCGTCAGGCGCGGAATCCGGCCCTTTTCGCCGGCCCGCCCGCAGGCCGAGTCGGCTTGCAAGGGAGAAACGAGTATGCTAGACAACGGGCGCTTTTCGTAAGGGGGGGTGTTGTACGGGAGCCAGTGTGCTCCTCTAATTATTTCAGGGAACCCAACGGGGAACTTGCCAGGTGTCATCGCAGAGCACAGGCTCCGCCGGGCTCGAGGGCCGATACGCGGCCGCGTTGTTCGACCTCGCCGAGGACGAGGGCCTGGTCGATCGGGTGGCCGACGACCTGGGGGAACTGGCCGGGATGATCGGGGACAGCGAGGACCTGGTCCGCCTGATCCGCTCGCCGGTGCTGTCGCGCGCCGACCAGGGGCGGGCGATGACGGCGCTGCTGGACAAGGCCGGGATGAGCCAGGTGATCCACAGCTTCGTCGGCGTGATCACCCGCAACCGGCGCCTGTTCGCCCTGCCGGCGATGATCCGCGCCTACCAGCGCCTGCTGGCCGAGCACCGGGGCGAGACCACCGCCGAGGTGACCTCGGCCAAGAAGCTGAGCGAGAAGCAGTTGGCCGTCATCGGCGCCACCCTGAAGAAAGAGGTGGGCGGCAAGGTGGCCATCGACGCCAGGGTCGATCCCGGCCTGCTCGGCGGGCTGGTGGTCAAGGTCGGCTCGCGGATGGTCGACAGTTCGCTGCGCACCAAGTTGCAACGGTTACGACTTGCCATGATTGGGCCATGATTGGGCCATGATAGGGCCATGATAGGGCCATGATAGGGGTTGGGTGATGAAAATCCGGGCCGCGGAAATCTCCGCAATCTTGAAGGAACAGATCGCCAATTTCGGCACCGAGGCCGAGGTCGCCGAGGTCGGCCAGGTGCTGTCGGTGGGCGACGGCATCGCCCGCGTGCACGGCCTCGACAACGTCCAGGCCGGCGAGTTGGTCGAGTTCCCCGGCGGCATCAAGGGCATGGCGCTGAACCTCGAAACCGACAACGTCGGCACCGTGATCTTCGGCGACGACCGCACCATCAGCGAGGGCGACGTGGTCAAGCGGACCGGGTCCATCGTCGACGTGCCGGTCGGCAAGGCCCTGCTGGGGCGGGTGGTCGACGCCCTGGGAAACCCGATCGACGGCAAAGGGCCGATCGAGACCAAGGACCGCCGGCGCATCGAGATCAAGGCCCCGGGCATCATCCCCAGGCGCTCGGTGCACGAGCCGGTGCAGACCGGGATCAAGGCCATCGACAGCCTGATCCCCATCGGCCGCGGCCAGCGCGAACTGATCATCGGCGACCGCCAGACCGGCAAGACCGCCATCATCATCGACACCATCATCAACCAGAAGGAACTCAACGAGAAGGCCAAGGACGAATCCGAGAAGCTGTACTGCATCTACGTGGCGATCGGCCAGAAGCGCTCGACGGTGGCCCGGCTGGTCAAGACCCTGGAGGAGTACGGGGCGCTCGAATACTCGATCATCGTCGCCGCCACCGCCTCGGAGCCCGCCCCGCTGCAGTTCCTGTCCCCCTACTCCGGGTGCACCATGGGCGAGTACTTCCGCGACAATGGTATGCACGCGGTGATCTTCTACGACGACCTGTCCAAGCAGGCGGTGGCCTACCGCCAGGTGTCGCTGCTGCTGCGCCGGCCGCCGGGCCGCGAGGCCTATCCGGGCGACGTCTTCTACCTCCATTCGCGCCTCCTGGAGCGCGCCGCCAAGATGAACGAGGACAACGGTTCTGGCTCGCTGACCGCGCTGCCGGTGATCGAGACCCAGGCCTCCGACGTCTCGGCCTACATCCCGACCAACGTGATCTCGATCACCGACGGCCAGATCTTCCTCGAGACCGAGCTGTTCTACCAGGGCATCCGGCCGGCGGTGAACGTCGGCATCTCGGTCAGCCGGGTCGGTTCGGCGGCCCAGGTCAAGGCGATGAAGACGGTCGCCGGGTCGATCAAGCTGGAACTGGCCCAGTACCGCGAGATGGCGGCCTTCGCCCAGTTCGCCTCGGACCTCGACGCCTCGACCCAGCGCCTGCTGGCCCGCGGCTCGCGCCTCATTGAGGTCCTCAAGCAGGGCCAGTACGAACCGTGCCCGATCGAGGAGCAGGTGGTCACCATCTTCGCCGGCGTCAACGGCTACCTGGACGGCATCGAGGTCAAGGACGTGATCCGCTTCGATACTGCGATGCTGGCCGACATCCGCGTCAACGGCGCCGACATCCTGTCCACCATCCGCGACCAGAAGGAGTTGTCCGACGACACCGCGGCCAAGCTCAAGGCCTACATGGACACCTTCTCCAAGTCCTTCTCATAGGCGGCCGATGCCCAACCTCAAGGACCTGCGAATCCGCATCGCCAGCGTCAAGTCGACGCAGAAGATCACCTCGGCGATGAAGATGGTGTCCGCCTCCAAGCTGCGCCGGGCCCAGGAGTCGGCCGAGCAGGGCCGGCCCTACGCCGAGCGCATGGAACGCATGCTGGCCTCCCTGGTCGCCACCCTGCCGACCATGGAAGGGGCGCCCAGGCTGCTGTCGGGCAGCGGCGCCGACAACATCCACCTGGTGGTCCCGATCACCGCCGACCGCGGGCTGTGCGGCGGCTTCAACGGCTCCATCATCCGCGAGACCCGCAGGCGGGTGCGCGAGCTGGTGGACGACGGCAAGACGGTCAAGCTGCTGTGCATCGGCCGCAAGGGGCGCGACGCGCTCAAGCGCGAATTCGGCGAGATGATCGTCGATACCCTGGAACAGGTGACCCGCACCGGGGTCGACTTCGAGGCCGCCCGCGACATCGCCGAGCGCCTCGGGGCGATGTTCGAGGGCGGCGAGTTCGACCTCTGCACCGTGATCTACAACCACTTCAAGTCGGCGATGACCCAGATCGTCACGCCGCGCCAGGTGATCCCCTTCCCGGTCCCGGAAAAAACCGAAGACGAACCCGAAGGCGAGGGGCTCAAGGCCCTCTACATCATGGAGCCGTCGGAGGAGGGGGTCCTCGAGGCGTTGCTGCCGCGCAACCTCTCGGTGCAGATGTTCCGCGCTCTCCTGGAGAGCTACGCCTCCGAGCAGGGGGCGCGGATGACCGCCATGGACAGCGCGACCCGCAACGCCGAAGATATGATCGACGACCTGACCCTGACCTACAACCGCACCCGCCAAGCCTACATTACCAAGGAATTGATCGAGATCATCTCCGGCGCCGAGGCGCTGTAATACCAAGGAGCGATTCCGGTTCATCGACAGGAGCCCGAGCCATGAAGAAGAAAACCGCCGGCACCATCACCCAGGTCATGGGCGCCGTCGTCGACGTCCGTTTCGAAGGCGAGCTGCCGTCCATCCTCAACGCCCTGCAGGTCGACAACATGGGCAACAAGCTGATCCTCGAAGTGGCCCAGCACCTCGGCGAATCGACGGTCCGCACCATCGCCATGGACACCACCGACGGCTTGGTCCGCGGCCAGGAGGCGATCGACACCGGCGGCCCGATCACGGTCCCGGTGGGTCCCGAGACCCTGGGCCGGATCATCAACGTCATCGGCGATCCGGTGGACGACCGCGGCCCGATCGAGACCAAGGAACGCCTCCCCATCCACCGCGACGCGCCGGCGTTCACCGAGCAGTCCACCGACACCGAGGTCCTGGTCACCGGGATCAAGGTCATCGACCTCTTGGAGCCCTATCCCAAGGGCGGCAAGGTCGGCCTGTTCGGCGGCGCCGGGGTCGGCAAGACCGTCATCATCATGGAGCTGATCAACAACATCGCCAAGGCCCACGGCGGCTATTCGGTGTTCGCCGGGGTCGGCGAGCGGACCCGCGAGGGCAACGACCTCTACCACGAGATGATCGATTCGGGGGTCATCCAGCTCGACGGCCCGGGCTCCAAGGCGGCCCTGGTCTACGGCCAGATGAACGAGCCCCCGGGAGCCCGCGCCCGGGTCGGGCTGTCGGGGCTGACCCTGGCCGAGTACTTCCGCGACGCCGAGGGCCAGGACGTGCTGCTGTTCATCGACAACATCTTCCGCTTCACCCAGGCCGGTTCCGAAGTCTCGGCGCTTCTCGGGCGCATCCCCTCGGCGGTCGGCTACCAGCCGACCCTGGCCACCGACATGGGGGCGCTCCAGGAGCGCATCACCTCGACCAAGAAGGGCTCGATCACCAGCGTCCAGGCGATCTACGTGCCAGCCGACGACCTCACCGACCCCTCCCCGGCGACCTCGTTCGCCCATCTCGACGCGACCACCGTGCTGTCGCGCCAGATCGCCGAGATCGGCATCTACCCGGCGGTCGATCCGCTGGATTCGACCTCGCGCGTGCTCGACCCCCGGGTGGTCGGCGAGGAGCACTACGGGATCGCGCGGGAGGTCCAGCGCATTCTCCAGACCTACAAGTCGCTTCAGGACATCATCGCCATCCTCGGCATGGACGAGCTCTCCGAGGAGGACAAGCTGACCGTGGCCCGGGCCCGCAAGATCCAGCGCTTCCTCAGCCAGCCGTTCTTCGTCGCCGAGGTGTTCACCGGCATGCCGGGCGTGTTCGTCAACCTGGAGGACACCATCAAGGGCTTCAAGGGCATCTGCGAGGGCGAGTACGACCACCTGCCCGAGGCCGCGTTCTACATGATCGGGACCATCGAGGAGGCGGTCGAGAAGGCCAAGAAGATGGCCGCCGAAGCGGCCTGAAGCGAGCGAAAGGACCGACCATGGCCGAGCAAAAGGTCAACTTCAAACTGATCACCCCCCGGCGTCTGCTGCTGTCGGTGGCCGCCAACATGGTGGTGGTGCCGGGCGGCGAGGGCGACTTCGGCGTCCTGCCCGGCCACGCGCCGCTGCTGGCCACCGTGCGCCCGGGCGTCGTCGAGGTCTACCAGGGCGACCGCGTGGACAAGCGAATCTTCGTCTCCGGCGGTTTCGCCGAGGTCACCGGCGAACGCTGCGCGGTGCTCGCCGAGGAGGCGGTCGAGGTCTCCGAGATCGACCACGCGGCGGCCGAGGAGCGGCTGGCCGAGGCCAACCGGACCCTCGAGGGCACCGAAGACGACACTCCTGAGCGCCGCGCCGCCGAACGCGAAACCGCCACCGCCGAGGCGATGCTGGCGACCATCGCCCCCGACGCCAGGACCTGATCCCGGCCCCGGGTAAGCGATGAGACTGTATCTGGTCCAGCACGGCGAGGCGGTGGCCAAGGAGGAAAACCCGGAACGGCCGTTGAGCGCCAAGGGCCGGGCCGACGTCGAGCGCATGGCCGCCTTCCTGGCCCGCGGCTGCCCGCCCATCGCCCGCGTCATCCACAGCCGCAAAATGCGCGCCGTCGACACCGCCCGCCTGCTGGCCAAGGTCCTGGCCCCGGACTGCCGACTCGAGGAGGCGGTCAACGGCCTGTCGCCCAACGACGCCACCAACCTGATCGCCGACGCCGCCCCCGAATGGGACCACGACACCCTGCTGGTCGGCCACCTGCCCCACATCGCCAAGCTGGCCTCGCGCCTCATCACCGGTTCCGACGAGGCCGCCGTCGCCGACTTCAAACCGGGCGCCGTGGCCTGCCTGGAGCGAACCGAAAACGGCGACGGCTGGTCCCTGGCCTGGCTGGTCCGCCCCGAACTGCTGGGCGGCGGCTAACCCGCCCCACCGGCCGCCTTTCGGCGCGAAGCGCTATTCCTTCCTCTTCTCCGTGTCCTCTGTGGCTTTACCTTCCTCGGTGTCCTCTGTGTCGAATTACCCGGTTTGTTCAGGCCGCCCCCTCCGACACCGTGCGCGTGGTTGGCGGGGGAAAGTATTACACAGAGATCACAGAGAAAGATTTAAACCACAGAGATCACAGAGAAAGCAGAAATGCGCTTCGCGCGGCTTGTGGGGGGCCTTCGGGTCAGAGGACGATTCCGAAGTGGGTTTTCAGGCATTCGGTGTATGCCTGCTCGTCGACCAGGGTGCGGGTTGTCGTTTGGCGGCCTTCGCTGATGGTGAGGTCCATGCCGCTCAGCGTTACCCGGCCGTGTTCGGTGGCCAGGGTCGCTAGGCGTTTGGCGGTGAACGTCGAGGCGGGCGAGGTCTGGTGGTAGCGGCACATGGCGGCGAAGTCGGCCAAGCGGCGCCGGGTCGTCGAGAACACGTACTGGGGTTGCCAGTCGCCGTCCGGCGGCCGGCGAAGCAGGGCCCGGTGCCCGTCGAAGCTGCCGAGCCGGTAGTCGATGCCCTCCGAGGTGTATT
Organism: uncultured Thalassospiraceae bacterium; assembly: GCA_964632795.1. GTDB lineage: Bacteria > Pseudomonadota > Alphaproteobacteria > Rhodospirillales > 2-02-FULL-58-16 > CAZWEZ01. The sequence continues at coordinate 6,410 of CAZWEZ010000110.1, forward strand.
CAACGTCCCCATCGAGCCGCAACGGTTGGCGGCACGACTGGCCGAAACCGGCGTCCGCCAGGTAGTCGCCCTCAAGACGGACCAGGATCACCATGTGGTCGAATTCCGGGCCGACGACTCCTTCCTCGACGGTCCGCGCCGAGGCCAGGGCCGCCTCGAAGCCGAGCCCCCTCAGCAGCTCGAGGAAGAGCCCGTTGCACTCGTAGCAGAAGCCGCCCCTGCGACGGACGACCAGCTTGTCGAAGACGGCCTCGGGAGACAGCGTGATCTGCCGCCCGAGATGGATGTCCAGGTTCTCGAAGGGGACCGCGAGCAGGAACGCGCGCTGGAGGGCGGCGAGGGTCCTGAGGCCCGGTTCGGTGTCTCCCCGATAGCCGATCCGTTCGAGGATCCGCCCCGTGTTCATCCCCGCTCCAGGTCCTCCAGGTAGGGGAGCCTGTCGCGGGCGGCGGTGAGCGCCGCCTTGTCGAGGTCGGCGGTAATGACCTCCTCGCCGGAACCGGCGCAGGCCAGGTCGCGGCCGTCGGGGCCGACGATCCGGCTCTCGCCGAGATAAGTGTAGCCGTGCTCCGAGCCGGCATGGTTGGCGTAGAGCACGAAGACGCCGCTTTCCAGCGCCCGGGTGGGGATCATCTTGCGGCCCACCACCTCCCACTCCGCGCTCAGGGCGGTGGGGACCGCCACCACGTCGGCGCCGGCCCGGCGGGCCTCGCGGACCTGTTCGGGGAACTCGACGTCGTAGCAGACCATGACCGCGACCGTCCAGGTGCCGATCCGGATGCGGACCGGCTCGGTGCCGGGGTCGAACAGGCCGCGCTCTAACCCCGGCGGGATCAAGCGCTTGCGGTAGTTGGCCAGCAGGCCGCCGTCGGCGCCGACGCACAGCGCGGCGTTGAACAGGCGGGCGCCGTCGCGTTCCGGGTAGCCGGCGACCACCGCCACCCCGCAGGCGCCGGCGATCTCGGCGAGGCCGGCGGCGAAGGGGCCGTCCATCGGTTCGGCCAGCCGGCGCATCCGCTCCACATCGCCGTAACCCGACAGGAACAGCTCGGGGGCGACCACCAGCTCGGCGCCGTCGGCCGCCGCCGCCCGGACCGCCTCGCCGAGGCGGGCGAGGCGTGCCGGGGGCGGCTCGTCGCGCGCCAGGCATTGAAAGATCGCGGCCCTCATCGCGAGGTGACCAGCAGCCCGCGGGGGAAACCGGCCAGGTAGGCGATCGAGGCCTCGTCGGTGAGGAGCGCCAGGGCGATCCCCTCGTCCTTCATCCGGCGTTGGAATTCGGCGGTCCGTTTCCTGGCTTCCTCGAGCATTTGGCGCACTCTCGAATTTACCGAATCCGAAAAAGGAGGCGCCCCCAACCCCGCGCCGGGAAAGGGGGCGTCCTTTTGTCGCAGGGCTATTGCCGACGCAACAATAGCCCCAATCTATTTTGTGAACCAGACGTTGAAACGGTCCGCCATGCGCTCGGGGCGGGCGGCGAAGGCGATGAACGTGCGTGCCTGGGCCGCTTTCTTGGAGCCTTTCGGGATCGCCCACAGATCGAGATTCCATATCTGACGATCCCAGATGATGGTGAACGGCTGCCCCTTGTCGACGACGTCGCGGCGATCGGCTATATCCAGAGGAACTACATCGCCCGCGGCCTCAGGCGCCTCGCCGCCGGCGATCGCTGAGCAAATTCGGCACGGGAGCAGGGCATGGACATCGACGGCATTCCGAGCTTCGACGAAGAGGCGATCCTCGACGGCATCCGCCGCTGGGTGATGGTCGAAAGCCCGAGCACCGATGCTGCGGGGGTCAACCGGATGATGGACCTCGCGGCGGCGGCGATGGCCGAGCTGGGGGCGCGGATCGAACGCATCGCTGGCCGCGACGGGTTCGCCGACGCCGTCCTCGCCCGCTCGCCCCGGGCCGGCGAGGGGCCCGGGATCCTGGTCATGTGCCACCTCGACACGGTCCATCCGCTGGGCGCCCTCGACGGCCTCCTGCCCTACCGGCGCGAGGGCGACAAGGCCTACGGCCCCGGCATCCTCGACATGAAGGGCGGCGCCTACATCGCCTGCAACGCGCTGGCCCGGATCGTCGAGTGCGGGCTGGAGACCCCGTTGCCGGTCAGCTTCATGTTCATCCCCGACGAGGAGGTGGGCAGCCCCTCGAGCCGCCGGGCGATCGAGGCCGAGGCCCGTAACCACAAGTACGTGCTGATTCCCGAACCGGCCCGGGAAAGCGGCGACCTGGTCACCGGGCGGTGGGCGATCGCCCGCTTCGGGCTCCGCGCCACGGGCCGGGCGGCCCACGCCGGGGCCAGGCTGGGCGAGGGCCGCAGCGCGATCCGCGAAATGGCCCTGCAGATCCCGCGGATCGAGGACATGTCGGAGCCCGACAACGACATCACCCTCAGCGTCGGCAGGATCGACGGCGGCACCTTCGTCAACGTGGTGCCCGTCGAGTGCACCGCCGAGGTCCTGGCCGTGGCCCCGACCCGCCACGCCCTGGACGACATCACCGCCCGCATGACGGCCCTCGAGGCGATCGACCCCGAGGTCGCCTTCAGGGTCGAGGCGGGACCGGTGCGGCCGCTGTTCGAACCCGACCAGGCGATGATGTCGCTCTACCGCAAGGCGGCCGGGATCGCCAGGGAGCTCGACTTCGACCCCGGCCATTGCTCCGCCGGGGGCGGCAGCGACGGCAACTTCACCGGCGCCGCCGGCATCCTGACGCTGGACGGCCTGGGGGTCCGCGGCGAGGGCTTCCATACCCCCCGCGAGCACCTGCTGGTCTCGTCCCTGGTCCCCCGCTCGCGCTTCCTCGCCGCCCTGTTCCTGGGGCTGGAATAAGGAATTCTGGTATTACATATGGATCGCCCTTCCGGCGACGGCGAGCGCCGCCTCCTTGAGCGCCTCGCCCAGTTGGGGGTGGGCGTGGCAGGTGCGGGCGATGTCCTCGGCCGAGGCTCCGAACTCCATCGCCATCACCGCCTCCTGGATCAGGTCGCCGGCCGCCGGGCCGATGATGTGGACGCCCAGCACCCGGTCGCTGGCCGTTGCCGCCAGCACCTTGACGAAGCCGTCGGCCTCGGCGTTGCAGCGGGCCCGCGAGTTGGCGCTGAACGGGAACTTGCCGACCTTGTAGTCGACCCCGGCCTCCCTGAGCTGCTCCTCGGTCTTGCCGAGCCCGGCCACCTCGGGCGCGGTGTAGACCACCCCGGGGATGGTGTCGTAGTTGACGTGCCCCGACTGGCCGGCCAGCATCTCGGCCACCGCCATCCCTTCGTCCTCGGCCTTGTGGGCCAGCATCGCCCCGCCGATGACGTCGCCGATGGCATGGATGCCCGCGACGTTGGTCGTCAAGCGGCCGTCGACCCGGACGAACCCGTTCTCATCGGTGGCCACCCCGGCCTCGGCCAGGCCCAGCTTGTCGGTGTAGGGGCGCCGGCCGACGGCGACCAGCACCACCTCGGCCTTTGTGGTCTCGGCCTTGCCCCCGGCGACCGGCTGGTGGCTCAACGTGACCCCGGATCGGCCCGCCTTGGCCCCGGTGACCTTGGTCGACAGCCTGAAGGCAAGGCCCTGGCGCTTGAGGATGCGCCCCATCTGCTTGGCCAGCTCGCCGTCGAAGCCCGGCAGGATGGTGTCCAGGAACTCGATCACCGTCACCTCGGCGCCCAGGCGGCGCCACACCGAGCCCAGCTCGAGGCCGATCACCCCGGCGCCGATCACCGCCAGGGTCTTGGGGACCTTGGCCAGCGACAGCGCCCCGGTCGAGCTGACGATCCGCTTCTCGTCGATGGCGACGCCGGGCAGGAGGGCGGTCTCGGAGCCGGTGGCGATCAGGATGTCGGCGCACTCCAGGGTCCGCTTCTGGCGTCCCTGGGCGACCGTCACCCGGCCGCCGCCGGCGATCGTCGCGGCGCCGACCACGTAGGCCACCTTGTTCTTCTTGAACAGGAACTCGATCCCCTTGGTCAGGTCGGCGACCACCTTGTCCTTGCGGGCCATCATGGCGGCCAGGTCGAGCCCCACCTTGCCGGTCCTCACCCCGTGGGCGGCGAACTCCCCGGCCGCCGCCCGGTAGTGGTGGGAGGACTGCAACAGCGCCTTCGAGGGGATGCAGCCGACGTTGAGGCAGGTCCCCCCCAGGCTGCCGCGCTTGTCCACGCAGGCCACCTTCAAGCCCAACTGGGCGGCCCGGATGGCGGCCACGTAGCCGCCCGGGCCGCCGCCGATGACGACCAGATCGTATTTGCCTTCGCTCATGGTGTGCGCCCGTCCTGTCTCTCTCGTGCACTGGATCGGGCATATTAGCGCGGAATCGGTTGGCGCTCCACCGACAGGGGAGAATCAGATTCGGATGTTGATGTAGAAACCGCGCGGCACGTCCTTCCTGAGGGGACGCCCGGTTTCCAGGATGCGATCGAGCCTGGACAGGGCCTGCTTCTGTTCCGGGCTGTCCGACGGGCGGGACACCGCGGCGCGGATTTCGACCTGGCGTGCCTCCCGGTAGACTTCGGGGTGGCTGTCGGTAGGGACGAGGGCCCGGCCGATGATCTTTGCCGTCTCGTTCATGCCCTCACCCTAGCCGGAAAAGGTTAACGGAGTCTGTAGCGCCCGGTCATCGAAGGAGTCGTTTTCCGTCCCCCTCCGGGGCAGGTAGGGGGCCAGTTCGGCCATCACGGCGTCGAGCACGCCGGCCTCGGCGGCGGCGGTCTTGGCGGCCGCCGCGGCGCGCCGGGCGCAAAGCTCGGGCTCGGCGAGCAGGCGGCCGACGGCATCGGCCAGCGCCGCCTCGTCGGCCACCTCCTCGGTGGCGCCCGCGTCCTTCAAACGCTCCACGACGTCGGCGAAGTTGGCCATGTGGGGGCCGTGAACGACGG
>CAZWEZ010000111.1:0-11241 GCA_964632795.1 uncultured Thalassospiraceae bacterium
GATGTGGACCGGCAAGGGCCTCGGCCTGGGACTGGGCCTCGGTGGCTGGGGCCTGATCGCCTTGGGCGTGGTCGGCGCGCTTGTCGCCTACGGCTACGTGAGGAGCCGCCAGAACGGCTTCGATCAAACCGAAACCGATCTCGAAATTCAGGAAGCCTTGGGTTAGCGGCCGCGCCGCGTTCCAACCCGCTCGAGGCCAACCGGTATCATTGATAAGGGAAACAAGACGATGGCAATTTCATCGGTACGCAGCAAGGGGGGGATGAAATCCCGGCTGATGGCGATCATGAGCTACCTCGGGATTCTCTGTTTCGTGCCCCTGTTGCGGAACAAGGACGACGAGTTCGTCCATTTCCATGCCAAGCAGGGACTGGTCATCTGGATGTGGAGCGTGCTCGCCATCTTCGCCATCTATCTGCCGGTCATGGGCACGTGGCTGTTTAGTTTCTCCACCCTGGCGGTTCTCGTCCTGTCGACTATCGGCGTGATCTCGGCCGCTCTCAACAGGGCGTGGAAGCTGCCGCTGATTTATTCCGTGTCCAACCGCATTTAAACGTGACATAAAACGGTAAGCCTGGGAGGAGAGGTTCGCCAAGCGAGGGCGCCGGAAACGACGGGATACCAGCGCCCTCGGATGGCTCAATCCGTCGAAACAGGTATGTTGAGAAGAAGCCGGTTTTCCCCCAGATGGCGGAAGCGGGGTGATTTTTATGGACTTTCGGCGGCGGGATGAAGGTGGGAATGGGCAACGCTGAACCGCCAATCGAAAACAGGCATCGCAACGCGCTGTACCTGTTGGCGGCGGTCAGCATGATCTTCATGACCCTGGCGGTGGCGGTCCAGCCCCTGTACCTGCGCAACGTCCTGAACGTCTCCTTCGAGCACGCCGGCTTCGTCAACGCCAACGTCCAGGTGGTCACGGGATTCCTCGATCTGGCGGTGATCCTGTTCCTCGGATACCTGTCGGACCGCGTCGGCCGCGTCCCCATCGCCGTGATCGGCTTCCTGGTCGCTGCCGCGGGCGCGGTGTTGGCCCCGCTCAGCGTGCAGTTGGGGGCATTTCTGGGAATCGGCGGCCTGGCCTTCTATTACCTGACCCGGATCGTCATGTCGCTGGGAACCGGCGCCGTGTGGCCCCAGATATCGACCCTGGTCGGCGATTTCACGACTTACGAGAACCGTCCGCGGCTGATGGCCAACATCGCCTTCATGATGGCCTTCGGGGTGACCCTGGTCTACGCGGTGCTGATGCAGATCCCCCGCTATGCGGGGATCGTCACGGTCATGGCTCTGACCGCCGGCGTGGCCCTGGTCGGCGCCTGGCTGGCCAGCCGATGCCTGATCGACGTCGCGCCCAGGCTCAAGAAGGGCGACATCCCGTGGAAACGGGTCCGCGACCTGATCGTCGGCGACGAGCGCATGCGCCTGAGCTTCGCCGCCGCCTTTTTCGCCCGCGGCGACATGATCTTCATCGGCCTGTTCGTGATGATGTGGTTCGTCTACTTCGCCGACCTCACCGGCTACGGCCAGGAGGAGGCCGCCGCCCGCGCCGGGGCCCTGATCGGACTGGCCGGGATCGTCGTCCTGGCCTCGATCCCCTTGTGGGGAAGGGTCATCGAGCGGGCCGGCCGGGTCACCGCCGTGGCCGCCGGGATGGCGCTGTCGGGGGCCGGTTTCGTGATGCTGGGGTTCATCGTCAACCCGTTCGAATGGCTGATCGTCGTGCCCACGGTGTTGGTGGCCGCCGGCCAGGCGGGATGTCTGGTCGCCCCCCAGGTGCTGGCCATCGACCTGACGCCCAAGGAAATCAGGGGGTCCGTGCTGGGCGCCTTCAACGTAGCCGGCGGAATCGGCATCATCTTCTTCGTCCAGGTGGGCGGCGGCTTGTTCGACGCCGTGGGACCGCACGCGCCTTTCGTCTTCATCGGAATTGGCAACCTGTTGATAACATGTTACGCCTTGTGGGTTTTGCGTGGTGACTTAAGGGGGCGCTCGATGGACGGCCGGGAAGGGGAGGAAGCGGAAAGCGCCTGATCGTCCCCCTGCTTTCGGGGGGTGTGGTGGACAACGAGTGAAGGGTACGGAGCTATGAATGTGGTGATTTTTGGCTTGCTCGCCATTTCCCTGGGGCTTTGGGGGATGGCGGCGTGGTGGTGGTCGGTGGCCGAGTTTCTGCGCGGCCTGACGCCGATCGTTCTGGTGCTATTGGGGTTGGTTTCGCTGGCCGCCGGCGTTTCCAAGCTGCGCCAGGAAAAGAACGTCAACGACGAGGGCCTGTTCGGAGACGAAGGCTGACACCCGATGGAAGACCCGCAAGGATGGGACATCGACAGCGATATTGAGCGGAACGCCGAGTCCGATCCGTCGGCGATCTGCTCCATACGCCTGAAGAGGTACTTCTACGTGATCGCGGCGGTCGCGGTGATGATCCTGATCGGCGCCTTCTGGTATACCGGGTACTACGCCAAGGGCAAAAGCCTGAGCATGAGCATGGCCGGGAGACCGTCCGCGGCGGGTCCCGGGCCCGCCGTCGGCGCGCCGATGGCCGTCAACTGGATTTCGCCCGCTCCCGGCGCCGTCATGCCGATCGGCCGCAAGGGGGGGCGGGGCGGCTTCTCCTCGATCGCCATGGCCTTGCACGACAGCATCGTCAACGTCAGCGCCACCCAGGGCGGCGAGGCGGGCCGCGAGAAGCCGGCGGCGGCCGCCCGGCGCGACGGAACGATCCATTTCGCCGATCCCTTCTTGGGGCGATCCCATGACAATATCGGGTCCGGGTTCATCGTCCGCAACGACGGATACATCGTCACCAACTATCACATCGTGCGGGGCGCCGGCGCGATCACCGTCAACGTGTTCAACGACCTGGGGACGGAGCGTTACCGCGCCAACCAGGTCAAGCTGGACGAGGCCCTGGATCTCGCCCTGTTGAAGATCGAGCCCAGGGCGCCCCTCACCGCCGCCCCCCTGGGCGACAGCGACCTGGTATCGGTGGCCGACGACGTGATCGCCATCGGCAGCCCCTTCGGGCTCGACCAGACGGTGAGCCGGGGGATCGTCTCCGCCAAGCGCAAAGCGCTGGTCATCGAGGGGATAACCCACGCCAACCTCATCCAGACCGACGCCGCCATCAACCAGGGCAACTCCGGCGGCCCGCTGATCGATGCCAGGGGAACCGTGATCGGGGTCAACACGGCGATCTACACCCCGACCGGGGCCTTCTCGGGGATCGGTTTCGCCATCCCCAGCAATCAGGTGAGGAAGTTCGTGGAGGAAGAGATCGACTTCCAGCCCCTGAAGACCGTGGCGGCGCAAGTCCAATTCCAGGCGTCGCCCTCCCAGGGGACCGGGGCGATGGGCAACGCCGGCCCCGTGATCGTCGCCAACGCCCGTCCGCCCCACCGCGACGGCCGCCAAAAAATGGACTGCCGGAACTGCCATCGGATCGTCGGCGGAAAAGGAAAAACGGTCGCCTTCGGATACCAGTACGCCGCCCCCCCGACCACCCTCGCCATGAACGTGGCCGCCGCCCCAGGGCCCGACGTCATGGGGGCCATGCTGATGACCATCGACGCCGGGCTGGGCCAACGCCTCAACCATTCCCCGGGCCGCGGGGTCTTCGTGGCCAATGTGACCGCCGGCTCGCCGGCCGCCGCCGCGGGCCTGAAGGCGGGCGACATCGTCCTCAAGGTCGAAGGCCGGAGGATCGAGATGCCCGGCCAACTGAAAACCGCCCTGAGGGCGTTGGAAATCGGCGAGGCGGCCCGCCTGGGGGTGTTGCGCGACGACGCCAGGGGAGTTTTACAATTCGTCGCCGGGACCACGCCCGCCGTGCCGGCGACCGGCCCGGTGGCCATGGCGGCTCCCCAGCGGGTGCCCGAGGAATTCAACTGGAAAGGCATGGAGATCGAAGTCTTCACCCAGGTCGTTGCCGCCGACAACCAGGGTGGGAAGGCGATACCGGGGGCCGAGATCGGCGAGATCGCCAGGGGCTCCGCCGCCGCCAAGGCCGGTCTTCAGGCCGATGACGTGATACTGGAGGTCAACTCGCTCCCCGTGGGCACGCCCGTCGAGATGAACCGGGCCATACAATACTCCACGGGACAGACGGCCAATCTCCTCAGGTTGATAAGAGGCGGCCGGGAATTTTTCGTGGCCCTACCGTGAACGGGAAACATACAGGGTGGCATGAATGGTGACCGACAAACCAAGAAAGGATAGACCCAGCCGGGTGCGCGGTGCGTCGGTGCCGGCCAACCCCTGGACTGCCGCCCCCGAGGCGCCTGTCCCCGGGAAGTCCGCCGGCGATGCCGTGCCCGAGGCGACGGCCGCGCCCGTGGCCGAGTCCCCGCAACGGGATTCGGCGGGCATCACTCGAGACCGCTCGCCGTTGGATGACGTCTTCGAGGTTGCGCCCTGGGCCGCAGATGCCGGCAAACCCCTGCCCCCGCCTTCGAGTGCCCGAAACGGACGAAGCGGACGGCGCCCCTCCCGCGCCCGCCCCACCGGCGCAGGCGACGCGGGGTATGTGAACCCATGGAACGAACCGGCGGCGCCCCAACCCGAGGCCCCGATACCGGCGCCCAGGAAGAAACCCGCGAAGAAGGCCGCGGTCAAGAAAGCTCCGCCCCCCAAGGCGGCCCTCGAGGAGGAACCCGTGGCGGCGCCGCCCCCGGAACAGGAAGCCGTGATCCGGGAAATCCCCGTCGAAACCGTGACCGACGGGGTCATCGATTCGCTCGCCAAAAGCAAGGAAAAAGCCAGGGATGTTCCCGTGGAGGATCTGACCGAAGGGCTCATTAACATTGTGACCAAGCCGGATGGAACCCCAAGGGAAGTCCAGGTGGAGAATTTGGCCAGCGGAATCGTCAGCACCCTGGGCGATGGTATGACGATTATCGTCAACACGGGCTTTTCAGCCGGCTCCGCCCTCACCTCGGGTATCTACCACGGCGCCACGGCGGCGCTGTCCAGGACCAGGAATGGCATCTGGGTTGTTTGCAGGTTCGTGAGCGAACTCCCGAAGAAGGAAACAGACGTGAATGGGCCGGGTTAGGACCTTCCGGAAGGACGACGCCGGGGTTCGATGAAAACTTCGAGGATGCATCTTATGGAAGAGATTTTGGCCGCAAAGCCCAAACGCAAGACCGCAAGGAAATCCACCGGCAGCAAAAGGACAACCAGGCAACCCAAGGCGAAAACGGCCACCGATAAAGAGGCACAGGACATGAACGACGCCGAAGAAACGCACGCCGAGGACCCGGAAAGCGAACCCGGGATCGATGCCAAGGATATCCCGGTCGAGGATCTGGCCAACGGGATCACCAACGCCTTGGGCGAAGGGCTCGCGCTGGCCATCGATTCGAGCCGCTCGATACGTACCGTCATGGCCGCCGATGCGCGGACCGGGGCCAAGATGGCCGTGTCCGGCGCCACGGCGGGCTACGGGAAGCTGCGTGATTTCGTCTCTGTTCTCACGGGCAGCAAGCGGCGCGATGAAGCCGACGAAGGTTTCATGGACTAGAACGACATTCGAGGATCCGTGGTTATTCGGCTACCAACCTGACCAAGGCGCGAATGAGGAAAAGAGACCCAGAATATGGCTGAGATCAAGGAAACCCAAAATACACCCCAAACCGAGGCCGGGCCGTTACTGCTCGGCTTCGATTTCGGGACCTCATGGACGGCCGTCATGTCGAACCGGGGTCACAGAGAGGTGATCCGTTCGGTGGTCGGCTACCCGAGGGACATGATCGGCATCAAGCTGCTGGGCGAGCCCTTCGTGGTCGGCGAGAAAGCCTTCGACATGCGCTCGTATGTCGATCTTCGCAGTCCCCTCAAGGACGGGACACTGCGGGAATACGTCGAACGGGATGTCGAGGTGGCGCGCAACTTCATCGGCCACGTGATCGGCTCCCTGGCCATCGAGCCCGACGACGAGGTGTGCGTGATCGTCGGCGTTCCGGCCCGCGCCTCGAACACCAACAAGGACCTGATAGTGAAGGTCTTCCAGGAGTTCGTGGACGTGGTCCAGGTGATCTCGGAGCCGTTCCTGGTGGCCTACGGCCAAGGCACGCTGGTCAATTCCCTGGTCATCGACATCGGCGCGGGGTCGGTCGACGTCTGCGCGCTGAAGGGGGCGATGCCGGGGCAGAAATCCCAGGTCACCGTGACCATCGCGGGGGACTTCATCGACCAACAGCTCGAGGCCCTGATCGTCGAGACCTATCCCGACGTCCAGATGAACACCCATATAGCCTGCTCGATCAAGGAGGCGCATGCGTTCCTGGGGACGCCGGGCGAACAGATCATGGCCGACCTGCGGGTCGCCGGCAAACCCGTCACCTACGACGTCACCGACGCCGTTGGGAGGGCCTGCGAGCTGCTGATGCCGGGCATCATCGAGGGGATCGAGCAACTCATCCAGACCTGCTCGCCCGAGGACCAGGAGACCATGCTGAAGAACATCTTCGTGGCCGGAGGCGGCTCAAGGATCAAGGGGATCGACAGGTCCATCGCCGACAGCTTGAAGGGGTACGGGGAAGTGGGTGTGACCTGCGTATCCGATCCGGACTTCGCGATGTGCGTGGGGGCGCTGAAGCTGGCCAGCGAACTGCCGCCCCAATACTGGGAACAACTGGGTGGAATAACCGACTACTGAGCGGTGCTATCGCGTTGGGGGGCACAGGCCAGGACGGGTTGCGTTTTTTCGGGTCCCCAAATCCCGGCAAGGTCCGCCCCTCGGGGCAAGGTTTGGAGAGATCGTGTGTTGAAACTGGTTCCATACCTGATCACCGGCGCGGTGCTCACCCTATTCGCGTTGCAGGTCCTGGACATTGCGCCGGTCTACCTGACCACCGGCAGTTCCAGGGCGGCCCCGCTGCTGGTGGTCGTCGGGATATCGTTCTTCGCCGGGTTCGCTTTCGCGATCCTGGCCGTCATCCGTAAGACGACCCCGGCCGCCATCTGGAAAACGATCCACGATGGCGGCGGCCAGGCGGAGGAAACGGTCGAGGAAACGGTCGAGGAAACGACGAGCGGCAACACGGCGGGGCATCGTTCCCGGCGACCGCCGGAGCGGGAACCGGGGGCCAGGGAAATTCCAGAGGAGAATGTCGAGAGACCGGAGGTAAAAGTCGAGAGTAGGCCAGAGGAAAAAGTCGAGAGTAGGAGAGAGAGCATGACGGCGAACGGGTTGGACGAAGGGGAAACCGACGGCACGGCAATCCCCGTGGAGAATTTGGCATGCGGGATCACCAATGCGTTGGGCGAGGGGGTGGAGGCGGTCGTCGATACGGGCATATCGGCGGGTTCCCGACTGGCCAAGGGATTGCGAAACGGAGCCGGGGCGGCGGTAACGGCAACCATTTACGGCTTTGCCAGGGCTCTCGGGATCGCGGACAAGCCGACGTTCGTGGAAATCCGTGAAAAGACCGATGCCCACTGACGATGGACGGGTTGGACCGGAAATGTCGGGGGGGCCGGGAAGGATCGAGTAATGAACGATGCCATGGTGAATGAAGACGCCGTCGACGAAGCTTCGCCGAACGAGGCCGGGCCGTTGCTGCTCGGCTTCGATTTCGGGACCTCATGGACGGCCGTCATGTCGAACCGGGGTCACAGGGAAGTGATCCGTATAACCGACTACTGAGCGGCGCCGAGAGGGAATCGTTTGCTTTGAGTATGATCAGACACGAACAGGGAGTCGGAACGGCAAGGCGCCCGCCGAAAGGCGGGGCGTGGGGTGGCGGGCCGTGCTGAAACTTGTGCTTTACCTGATATTCGGCGCGGTGATCGTCCTCTTCACGTCACAGAACCTGGAACCGGTGCCGGTCAACCTGATCGCCGGTCCCGAGTTCGACGTGCCGCTGATCGTAATCATCGGGATATCCTTCTTCGCCGGCTTCGCCTTCGCCATGCTGGCCGTCATCCGAAAGGCGATCCGCGGCGGCGGCAAACGGAACGGTAGTACGGCGGTCGAACCTTGGCGGAGCAGGCAATGAACGATAAGGCGACATGAGATACGAGAAGTGCATTAGCTGTTCGCGGACCATCGGCTGGGTCGGTTTGGTCACCAACCTCGTCCTGATGCTGATGAAGGCCTTCGTCGGCATGGTCGCGGGGTCTCAGGCGATGGTCGCCGACGCCATGTACTCGGCCAAGGACGTGGTCAGTTCGCTGCTGGTCATCGTCGGCATGGCGGTGTCCGATAAGGACCTGGACCGCGAGCATCCCTACGGCCACGGCAAGGTCGAGTTCATCCTGGGGATGTTCATCAGCATCGGTTTCATGGCGATTACCGTCTACCTGCTGGTTCACGCCGTGACCACCCTGATCGACGACGAGGTCCACCGGGCGCCCCATCTGATCGCCCTGTGGGCGGCCCTGCTCGCCATCGCGGTCAACGTGATGATGTACTTCTACTCCCGGTGCGTGGCCATCGAGACCAACAGCCCCTTGGTCAAGGCGCTGGCCAAGCACCACCACGCCGACGCCGCGGCGTCGCTGGCGGTGGCGACGGGCATCGTCGGCTCCCATTACCTGAACATGCCGTGGATCGACACCGCGGTGGCATTGGCCGAGACCGCGCATCTGATGTACCTGGGCGGCGACGTGTTCTGGGATTCCGCCAAGGGCCTGATGGACCGCTCCATCGAAAGCCCGACCCGCGAGCGGATCGCGAAGCTGGTGGAAGGCGTCGAGGGGGTGGACGAGATCAAGCATATGCGGTCCCGGAACGTCGGCCAGGACGGCTTCATCGAAGTCGTCATCGGGGTCGATTCGGACCTTTCCGTCGCCGAGGCCACGGTCATCTGCGAGGCGGTCAAGGAAACCATCATCCGTGCCGTCGCGCGCATCGGCTCGATCCAGATCAGCGCCGAGGCCCATAGCGCCGATGCCGTGGAAATGGAACAGCTCCGTTCCAAGTGGGAGCAAACCCATCTCGACGGCCGACCGGAACCCGGTCCGGAATACGGGGGCTGAGACGGTGAACGCCGGGGTCACGATCATCGTCTTCGTTGTCGTTTTCGGGCTGATATACCGCGGCACGGTGGATCGGCGCGCCGCCGTGCTGTGGGGCGCCGCGGTGATTGTGCTGTACGGCTTGGCGGCGGGTTTCTTTTCCCCGCGGATGGCGCTCAACGCCATCTATTTCGAGACCCTGGCCCTGATCTTCGGGATGTCGGCGATCTCCGCGGTTCTGGCCCGTTCCGGCCTGTTTTCGCTGCTCGCCAGCCGCCTGAGCGGCCACGCCCGGGGCAACGGGTGGTGGGTGCTCGTCATGTTCTCCCTGACGACCTACGGCTTTTCGCTGCTGGTCAACAATCTGGCGGCGATGGTGGTCATCCTGCCGGTGACGCTGAGCGTATGCCGCGACATGAAGCTCAACCCGGCGCCACTGCTGATCGCCGAGATCATCTCCTCGAATCTCGGCGGCGCCTCGACCATGATCGGCGACTTCCCCAACATGATCATCTCCTCGGCGGGGCATTTGCATTTCCTGGACTTCATCGGCGGGATGATGGTTCCCAGCCTGGTCCTGCTGGCGGTGATGCTCGGATTCTTCCAGTTCCGGCGGAGCGAGTTCGGCGCCGGCGCAAGAGGGGGCGCGACACCCCATGGCGGCGGTTCGCAACTCCTCTACCCGGCCACCGATGGCCGCCTGGTGAAGGTGGGGTTGTCGATCCTGGGCATGGTGCTGGTCGGGTTCCTGTTAGCGGATGCGATCGGGCTGCGCCCCGGCTGGATGGCGCTTGTCGCCGGGGTGGCGGCGTTGATCCTCGGCGGCGACGATCGACGCCAGGACTGGTTTACCGCCTGCGGGGGGCAGGACATCCTGTTCTTCGTCGGCCTTTTCGTGATGGTCGGTGGCCTGGTCGCCGCCGACGCCCTGGACGGCATCCTGTGGCTTATCAATGGGGTGAGCGGGGGAAAGGACGTGCCGATGATGCTGGCCCTGATGTGGATCGCCGCGGTTTCGACGATTTTCCTCAATGCCGGGGCGGCGACCGCCTTCTACGTGCCGATCGCCTCGGGCATTCATGCCGAGGTCGCCGACCCGGCGGTATGGTGGGCGTTGTCGTTGGGGGTGCTGGCGGGATCCTCGGCCGCCTTGACGGGGGCCACCGCCGGACCCGTCGCCGTCTCCCATCTCGAGCGGTTCGTCGGCGACCATCCCGAAATGCGGGCTGTCATGTCGCCGGGCGCGACGCTGGACTTCAAGGGTTACCTACGCTGGGGGCTGCCCATCATGGGGTTGTTCCTGGTCCTCTCCAGCTTTTACATCATGATCGTTGCACGGTAGAGACCCATCGCCATGGAAAATGAAGAACAAATCTCCAAAGGGCTGCCGCGAAACACCATCATGTTCTGCGACAAGCCGTGGAAGTTTCCCACCATCGGCTTGACGTTCCTGGTCCTGCTGACCTTCGCCTGGGGGTTTTACATCCTCGACACCTATACCGACGACGACTTTTTCGACGGCCTCGACGACCTTTCGATCACCGAGTTCCTGTTCCGGGACGTCGCCGGTTCCAATGCCCAGAGCATCTCCGAGGCGGTCGCCCCGGGAGTCGTCGGAATCGGCGCCACCGGGGTCAACATGTCGATTACCGCCTCGGGCGTGATCGTCAGTCCCGGCGGCCATGTGCTGACCACCCTGCATTCGGTGAACGGCCTGCCCGGGATCGATGTCCATGTGAGAACGGCCAGCGGCATCCGGCAATACCCCGCCGAGATCGTCAAGTCCAATCCGGATCACGATCTGGTCCTGCTCAAGATCCTGACGACGGACCGTTTCCTGTTCTTCCCGCTGGCCGATACCTCAGCTCTGCGGGGTGGCGAGAGGGTCTTCGCCCTCGGCCAGGGGGCGGCCGGCAACCTCATCCAAAAGGAGGGGCGGATCCTCGCCATCAACAGAGAATCCGCCGTTGGCGAAATTCTATTGGCCAACCTTCTCGGCTCGGACGCCGTTTATTCGTGGGAACAGAACGGCGGTCCCCTGGTCAACCAGCGAGGGGAACTGGTCGGCGTCAATCTGACCCTGGTCGGACCGTCGGGAATGGTGGAAGGACATGCCGTCCCGTCCCATGTGATCCTCGCCCATTTCCAGGATGTGATCGATTTCAAGATCGCTCCGCCCTTTTTCGCCCCCCCGGCCAATGTCGGAGCCGTTTCCGTCCCGGCGGCGGGAACGGCGCCGGCGCCCCGGACGGCGCCCGCCGTCGGCGGCGGCGGGTC
>CAZWEZ010000112.1:0-11144 GCA_964632795.1 uncultured Thalassospiraceae bacterium
GCGATCAGCAGCCGGGCCATGGCCCGGTCGCCCGACGGCGCCGGGTGGTGGGGGGGCTTCATCGGGGCGTAAAACGCGACCCGCATCAGCCGTCCTCCGCCGCCGGCAGGCCAAAGCGGGCGGCCAGCCCCTCGATCGCCCGACGGGCGTCGAAGGCCACCCCGACCCGGACCCTGCCGGCCTCGCCCAGCCGGCGGCGCAGGTCGGGCTCCGAGATCAGGCGGGCCAGGGCGGCGGCCAGGGCCGGCGGGTCGTCGGGCGGCACCAGCAGCCCGGTTTGGCCGTCGACGATCAGCTCGGCGATCGCCGGCAGGCGGGTCGACAGGCAGGCCAGGCCCTGGCTCTGGGCCTCGAGCAGCACGTTGGGCAGGCCGTCGCGGTCGCCGTCGGCGGTGATGCGGCAGTTGAGGACGAAGACGTCGGCGGCGCGGTACTGTTCGAGCACCACCTGCTGGGGCTGCTCGCCGATCCAGGTGACGCGGTCGGCGATGCCGATCCGCTCGGCCCGCCGGCGCAGGGCCGGCAGCATCGCGCCGTCGCCGACGTGGACCAGACGCCACTCCAGGTCCCCGGGCAGCCGGCCGAGGGCCTCCAGCAGGCCCGAATATCCCTTCTTGTCCACCGCCCGGCCCACCGACAGGACGCACACCGGACCGGCGGCCTGGCGACGCTCGCCGGCGGGGGGCGGGAAGCGCTGCGGATCGAGGCCGTGGTAGACCAGCCCGACGCGGCCGGGATCGGGGGCCAGGGCGGCCAGGTGCTCGACGTTGGCCCGGGTGCAGCCGACCAGCCACCGGCAGTCGGCCAGCTTCTCGCGCTTCTCCCACTCGGGCGTGGTCCAGATGTCCTTGGCGTGGGCCGAACAGCTCCACGGCAGGCCGAGGAGGATCGCCGCGTAGCGGGTCACCGAGGCCGGGGTGTGCAGGAAGTGGGCGTGGAGCCAGGCGACCTCGCCCGGCAACTCGTGGGCCAGCACCAGGGCCTGGCCGAAACGGCGCCCCCGGTTGGGAGTCGGGTCGCGGCGCAGGTCGGCGAGCCAGCTGCGGCGGGCGGCCGCGTACCCGGGGCGCGCCCGCATCGCCCGCCAGGCCCGCACCACGCGCCCCGGCTCCCGGTACAGGTATTCGGGCAGGTAGGTTACCGGGGCCTTGATGTCGTCGTGGACCGGATGGCGCTCGCGGCTCGTCGGGCGGCGCAGCGAGAACAGGCGGATGTCCAGCCGGCGTCTCTCCAGGGCCAGGATCTCGTGGGCGATGAAGGTCTCGCTGATCCGTGGATAGCCCTTGAGCACGAAGGCCACGGCGGCGCCGGGTTGGGGTCCGGAAGCCGGCACCTCAGGAGTTCAGGTTGACCACGGAAAGCCTGGACGAGGCCGCCTGCGGCTGGCTCAGCCACCTGTCCACGGTGGCGTTGATGGTCGACAGCCCGTCGAGGAGCCCCGGAATGTGGACCTTCGAGGGAACCGACTGCCGGGGAAGCTGGCGCAACGCCGTCGCCATCTTGCGCGGACTGCGCTCGCCGTCGTCGGCCAGCATCCGCACCAGGCCCAGCTTCTGGGCCCGCGAGGCCCGGATGAACTGTTCCAGGCGGGGCACCGTGCGGGGCACGATCAGGGCCCGCTTGTCGAACGACAGGATCTCGCAGAAGATGTTGTAGCCGCCCATCGAGACCACCCCGGCGGCGGCGGCGAACAAGCCCTCGACGTTGGCGTCAAAGGTGATCGCCTGGACCTTGCCGAGGCGGTTGACGCGATCCATGAACTCGGCCTGGAGGCTGGTCCGCATGAACGGCCCCAGCACCAGGCGGGCGGGATGGGGGATCCCGGGGTCGTGTTCGTAGGCCCTGAGCACCCAGTCGACCAGCAGGGCGCCGTCGCCCCCGCCCCCGGTGATGACCAGCAGGTACGGCTCGTCGCCGACCATCGGCGCCTGGTAGGCGGGGAAGGCCGGCGGCGACCAGGTGCGCCGCAGGTAACCGGTGAACTGTATCTTGCGGGCCACCGATTCGTGCAACGACACCCCTTCCAGGGGATCGCAGAACCGGGCCAGGCCGTAGACCCAGATGTGATCGTAGAGGTCGCGCAGGGCCGGTCCCGCCTGCTTGCGCTTCCACTCCTCGGCCAGTTGCGCGGGATCGTCCATGACGTCGCGCAGCCCCAGGACCAGCGGCGTGCCGCGGGCCTTGAGCATGATCAGGGTGTCCTTGACCTCGCCGCGCAGGCCCAGCGGTTCCTTGTCGACCAGGAAGATGTCGGGATCGAAGATGTCGGCGGTGTGGCGGATGATCGAGGCCCGCATGGCCAGCATCTCGTCGATGCCGATGTCCAGGTTGAGCGACGTGTAGTCGCCGTGGTGCAGCTTGATGACTCCGGGGATGCGGACGAAGTCGACCCGGGTGCGGAAGTCGAAACTACCGATGATCGGCGAGCCCGAGAGGATCAGCACCGACAGGTCCTTGCGGTGGTCGGTCAGCGAATGGGCGATCTCCCGGCACCGGCGCAGATGGCCCAGTCCGAAGGAATCGTGGCTGTAGATCAACAGCCGCACGTGCCCTCGCATTCTCGACATACCCCTCTTCCCGGCGGTGGGTTTCACAAGGCGATTGTATCGTATAACCCCCTATTGAGGATTGAAAACCCATAATCGATGCAACATTAATAAACATGGCGCGCGCCGAACCGGCGGTTCCGGGGGCGCGGGTTTCGCCGGTGGCCGAGGAGGTGGCGATGGAAACGAGCATTTTCAGGTACATAATCCGCCACAGCGGCAGACAACAGGTCTTCCTGCTGGCCCTGACCCTGGTCTCGTTCCCCTTCCTGTACTATTCGCTGGACCTCCCCAAGATCATCATCAACGAGGCGATCGGCGGCCGCGACTTCCCCAAGGCGCTGTTGGGGCGCGAGGTCGAGCAGATCGAATACCTGTTGATCCTGTGTTTCGTCTTCCTGGCCCTGGTGCTGATCAACGGCTGCTTCAAGTACTTCCTCAACGTCTACCGGGGACAACTGGGCGAACGCATGCTGCGCCGGCTGCGCTACCTGCTGTTCAGCCGGGTATTGCGTTTCCCGCTGCCCCACTTCCGGCGCATGTCCCAGGGCGAGGTGATCTCGATGATCACCGCCGAGGTCGAGCCGCTGGGCGGCTTCATCGGCGACGCCATGGCCCTGCCCGCCTTCCAGGGCGGCACCCTGCTGACCATCCTGGCCTTCATGTTCGTCCAGGACTGGGTCCTGGGGTGCTCGGCGGTGGTGCTGTATCCGTTGCAGATGTACCTGATCCCCAGGCTGCAGAAGAGGATCAACGCCCTGGCCAAGCAGCGGGTGCGCACGGTGCGCCAGCTGTCCCAGCGGATCGGCGAGACGGTGTCGGGGATCCAGGAGGTCCACGCCCACGACACCTCGGAGTTGGAACTGGCCGACATTTCCGACCGCCTGGGGACGATCTACACGATCCGCTACGACATCTACCGGCGCAAGTTCCTGATCAAGTTCATCAACAACTTCATCGCCTTCGTGACGCCGTTCTTCTTCTTCTCGATCGGCGGCTACCTGGTGATCAACGAGTCCCTGACGCTGGGCGCCCTGGTCGCCGTGCTGGCCGCCTACAAGGACCTGTCGGGGCCGTGGAAGGAGCTGCTGCGCTACTACCAGATGAAGGAAGACGCCAGGATCAAGTACGAACAACTGGTCGACCAGTTCCAGCCCGCCGGGATGCTGGACGAGGCGTTGCAACGCCCGGAACCCGACGGGGTGGCGGCGCTCGAAGGGACGCTGGTCGCCACCAACCTGACCCTCGAGGAGGACGGCGGGATGAAGGTGATCGACGGCGCCACCTTCACCGTCGAGGTCGCGGCGCGGACCGCCATCGTCGGCCCCGGCGGCGCCGGCCGTTCGGCGCTGTCCCAACTCCTGGCCCGCCTGCTGATGCCCAGCGCCGGCTCCATCCGGATCGGCGATCACGGCCTCGGCGGCCTGCACGAGGCGGTCACCGGGCGGCGCCTGGCCTATGTCGGGGACAACGCCAGCCTGTTCTCCGGCAGCGTGCGCGACAACCTGTTCTACGGCCTCAAGCACCGCCCCACGCGCCCCGCCGATTACGACCAGGAGGGCCAGCTCCGCCGCCAGGCGTTCGTCCACGAGGCGGCGGCCTCGGGCAATACCGAGAGCGACCTCGGCGCCGACTGGATCGACTACGAGGCGGCCGGGGTGCCGGGCCCCGAGGAATTGGTGGAGCGCGCGATCGAGGTCCTGGGGGCCGTCGAACTGGAGGCCGACATCTACGAACTGGGCCTCCTCGGGACGATCGACCCGAGCGCCGAGCCGGAACTCGCCGGGCGCATCCTCGATGCCCGCGCGGTGCTGCGCGACAGGCTCAAGGACCCCGCAATGGCGAGCCTGGTCGAGCCCTTCGACCGCGACCGCTACGCCGTCAACACGACGGTCGCCGAGAACCTGCTGTTCGGCACCCCGATCGGCGAGTCCTTCGATCTCGAGCATCTCGGCGAGAACTCCTACGTGCGTTCGGTCCTCGACCGCACGGGGCTGACCGGGATCTTCCAGGCGATGGGGCTGAAGCTGGCCGGGATCATGGTCGAGCTGTTCATGGACCTGCCGCCCGACCACGAATACTTCGAACGCTTCTCCTTCATCGGCGCCGACGCCCTGCCCGAGTTCCAGAACCTGCACCGCAAGGCCGAGGCCGGGGGCGCCGGACAGCTCGAGGAAGGCGAGCGCAACATGCTGTTGTCGCTTCCCTTCAAGCTGATCCCGGCCCGTCACCGGCTGGGGCTGATCGACGCCGACTTCCAGCAGCGCATTCTCGACGCGCGGCGGGTGTTCGCCGGCGGCCTGCCGTCGGACCTCGCCGACTCGGTGGCCTTCTTCGACCAGGACAGCTACAACGGGGCCACCACCTTGCAGGACAACATCCTGTTCGGCAAGCTGGTCTACGGCCGCCAGCAGAGCCGCCAGGAGGTTGGCCGGCTGATCGGCGAGGTGGTCGATACGCTGGGCCTGCGCCGGAGAATCCTCGAGCTGGGGCTCGACTCGGCGGTCGGCATCGGCGGCAGCCGGCTGCCGGCGGCCCAGCGCCAGAAACTGGCGATCGCCCGCTGTCTGCTCAAGCGGCCCGACATCCTGATCGTCGACGGCGCCACCGCCAGTCTCGACCCGGCGGCCCAGCAGACGATCATGGACAACGTGTTCCGGGACCTCGCCGGGCGCGGCGTGGTGTGGGTCCTGAACCGGGCCGAGGAGGCCCAACGCTTCGAGCGGGTGATCGTCATGGACGGCGGCAAGGTCGTCGAGCAGGGAAGCTACGCCGACCTCAACCGGCCCGGAAAGACGTTCCACGGGTTGGCGGCGGTCGACTGACGAGGGGATAGAATCATGGATTATCTGGACGCGGTCAAGGTGTTGCAGGGCATCCCCATCTTCGCCTCGCTGGAGCCCTCGAAGCTCAAGCTGCTGGCGTTCGCCAGCGAATACCTGACCTTCGAGGACGGCGAGGCGCTGTTCCACGTCGGCGATCCCGCCGACTGCGTGTACCTGATCGAGGACGGCAAGGCCGGCGCCTACGGCGAAAAGGACGGCCGCGAGGTGCTGGTCGCCGAGCTCGGCCGCCACCAGGTGTTCGGGGAGATGGCGATCTTCCGCAACACCACCCGGATCGCCACCATCCGCGCCCACGGCAAGCTGGACGTGGTGCGCATCGACGGCAACATGTTCCTCGAGCTGGTGACCCACAACCCGGAGGCGGCGCTCGGCGTGATGCGCGAGCTGAGCGAGAAGATCGCCCGCGCCATGGAAGACTACGAGGAGATGGAAGGTCGGGTGCGCACCCTGCAGTCGGTCTCCGACATCGCCGGGGGGGTCGATGAGCCGTCTTGACAGTTTCATCCGCCGCCTGATGGCCCAGCGCGACTGCCTGGAGATGGCCGCCGGGATGATCGCCGGAATGCCGGGACCGGTGCTCGAGGTGGGGCTGGGCAACGGACGCACCTACGACCATCTCCGGTGCCTGCTGCCCGAGCGCGAGATCTTCGTCTTCGACCGCCGGATCGCCGCCCACCCGGACTGCGTCCCCGACGACGGCCACATGATCCTCGGCGAGATCACCGACACCCTGCCCGGGGCGCTGGCGCGGATCGGGTCCAGGGCGGCCCTGGTCCATGCCGACATCGGCTCCGGCGACGCCGCGACCAACGCCGGGATCGCGGCCTTCCTGGGCCGCGCCCTGCCGGCCCTGACGGTGCCCGGGGCGGTGATCGTCAGCGACCAGGACCTGGGCCGCGCGGGCTGGGATCCCCAGGCCCTTCCCGAGGGCGTCACGCCGGGGCGCTACTTCATCTTCCGCCAGGCCCGGGGAGTGGGAGCGGCGCCATGACCGAGGTGGCGCTGGGCATCGATGCGGGGTTCCAGATGTGGGCGCTGTTCGCCCTCATCCTCGGCGCCCTGGTGCTCTATGCCCTGGAACGGCTGCCCATGGAGGTGACCGCGATCGGGGTGGTCTGCGTGCTGCTGGTGTTCTTCCACCTGTTCCCGGTCCCCGGCGCCGGGGGCGCCAACGCCCTGGGGCCGGCCCGCATCCTCGAGGGCTTCGGCAACCCGGCCCTGGTCACCGTGCTGTCGCTGCTGGTCATGGGCCAGGGGATCGTCCGCACCGGGGTGCTGGACCGGATGGCGCGGCTGGTGATGGGGGTCGGCGGCGGACGCGCCTGGATCTCGCTGGCGGTGGTGCTGGCGGTGTCGGTGGCGGTCAGCGGCTTCCTCTCCAACATCCCGGTGGTGGTCATCTTCATCCCCATCATGCAGGCCCTGGCGGCGCGTTTCGGACGCTCGGTGTCGAAGGTGATGATCCCGCTCAGCTACGCCGCGGTGCTCGGCGGCATGACCACGCTGATCGGCTCGAGCACCAACCTGCTGGTCAACAGCGGCCTGGTCGGGATGGGGGAGACACCCTTCGCCTTCTTCGATTTCACCGTCCCCGGCCTGGTCATGGCGGCGGCCGGGCTGGCCTACGTGCTGCTGGCGGCGCCCCGGCTGCTGCCCGACCGGGCATCGCTGGCCGATTCACTGCTCGGGGTCGGGGGCAAGCAGTTCATCGCCCAGATCACGGTGTCCGGGGATTCGGAACTGGTCGGCGAGGTCGCCCCCGGGGGTCTGTTCCCCAGCCTGCCCGAGATGACGGTGCGCATGATCCAGCGCGGCGAGCGGGCCATCCTGCCGCCGTTCGAGGACATTTCGGTGCTGCCCGGCGACGTCCTGGTGGTGGCCGCCACCCGCCAGGCGCTGACCGAGGCGCTGGCCCACGACCCGGGGCTGCTGTCGCCCGACCTCCAGGACGGGCGGGGCGGCGAGCGGGAGGGCGGCGAACCGTGGCACGAGGGCGAACGGGTACTGGCCGAGGCCATGGTGGCGCCGGCCTCGCGCCTGATCGGCATGACCATCGCCCGGATCGGCTTCCGCTACAAGACGCGGTGCATCGTGCTCGGCATCCAGCGCCGCTCGCGGATGATCCGCGCCCGCCTCACCGACATCCGCCTCAGGGCCGGCGACGTGCTGCTGGTCCAGGGCCAGCCCGACGACGTCGGGGCGCTGAAGGCCAACCGCGACGTGGTGCTGATCGAATGGTCGGCCCAGGAACTGCCGGCCCTCAGGCGCTCGCGCCGCGCCAGCCTGATCTTCCTGACGGTGATCGGCTGCGCGGCCTCGGGCCTGGTGCCGGTGGTGGTGGCGACCCTGACCGGGGCGGCGGCGATGGTCGCCGTCGGGGTGCTCAACGTCCACCAGGCGGTCCGCGCCCTCGACGCCCGGATCATCGCCACCATCGGCTCCGCCCTGGCGCTGGGCGCCGCCCTCCAGGAGACCGGCGGCGCCGCCTTCATCGCCCACACCCTGGTCGAAGCCCTGTACGGAGTCGGCCCGGTGATAACGCTGTCGCTGTTCTTCCTGCTGGTCGCCGGACTGTCCAACATCATCAGCACCAAGACCGCCGCCGTGCTGTTCACCCCCATCGCCGTCGACATCGCCCTCGAGCTGGGGGTTGCGCCGGCGGCCTTCGCGGTGGCCGTGGTGTTCGCCTCCAACTGTTCGTTCGCCTCGCCGCTGGGCTACCAGACCAACCTCCTGGTGATGGGGCCCGGCCACTACCGCTTCACCGACTTCGCGCGGGCCGGCATCCCGCTGATCGTCTTGATGTGGATCGTCTTCACCCTGTTCGCGCCCTGGTACTACGGGCTTTGAGAGTCGCTCCGCATTTCGGTTGACGACGGCCGGCGGCTTTCATATAAGGGCCGTGGGCCAGCGGCTCCCAACGGTCGCCAGCCCTTCTGCAAGGAAGGGAGATAAAGACGATGACTGCCATCCCCAGGCCGGACCTTCGTCCGGCCGTTCCACATTTTTCAAGCGGACCCTGCGCCAAGCGACCCGGCTGGTCGCCAGACGCCCTGAAGGACGCCTGCGTCGGGCGCTCGCACCGGGCCAAGGCGGGCAAGGCCAAGCTGGCCAGGGTGATCGACGAGACCCGCGAGCTACTCGGGGTGCCGGACGAATGGCGCCTCGGCATCGTCCCGGCGTCCGACACCGGGGCCGTCGAGATGGCCCTGTGGTCCCTCCTCGGGGCGCGCGGGGTCGACGTCCTGGCCTGGGAGAGCTTCGGTTCGGGCTGGGTCACCGACATCGTCAAACAGCTCGAGGTGGACGACGCCCGGGTGCTGGAGGCCGGCTACGGCGAGATCCCCGACCTGTCGGCGGTCGATTTCTCCCGCGACGTGGTGTTCACCTGGAACGGCACCACCTCGGGGGTCCGGGTTCCCGACGGCGAGTGGATCGCCGACGATCGCGGCGGGCTGACCATCTGCGACGCCACCTCGGCCGCCTTCGCCATGGAACTGCCGTGGGACAAGCTGGACGCCACCACGTATTCGTGGCAGAAGGTGATGGGCGGCGAGGCCCAGCACGGCATGCTGATCCTGTCGCCGCGCGCCGTCGAGCGCCTGGAGACCCATACCCCTTCGTGGCCGCTGCCCAAGATCTTCCGCCTCACCAAAAAGGGCAAATTGATCGAGGGCATCTTCAGCGGCGCCACCATCAACACCCCGTCCATGCTGGCCGTCGAGGACGCGCTGGACGGCCTCGCCTGGGCCCGCTCGGTGGGCGGGCTTGCGGCCCTGATCGCCCGTTCGCGGGCCAACCTGGCGGCCATCGAGGGGTGGGTCGAACGGACCGCGTGGGTCGACTTCCTGGCCCGGGACCCGGCGTTCCGCTCCAACACCTCGGTGTGCCTGAAGGTGGTCGATCCGTGGTTCGCCGCCCTGTCGCCCGACGACCAGGCGGCCACCGCCAAGCGCCTGGCGGCCCTGCTCGAAGACGAAGGCGCGGCCTACGACATCGGCGCCTACCGCGACGCCCCGCCGGGCCTGCGCATCTGGGCCGGGGCGACGGTGGAGACCGCCGACCTGGAGGCCCTGTTCCCGTGGCTGGAATGGGCATTTCAAACGATGAGGAATTGGTCATGAGCAAAGTCCTGATTTCCGACAAGATGAGCCCGCTGGCCGCCGAGGTGTTCGCCGAACGCGGCATCGAGGTCGACGTCAAGCCGGGGATGACGCCCCAGGAACTCACCGCATGCATCGCCGGCTACGACGGCCTGGCGGTGCGCTCCGCCACCAAGGCCACCGCCCAGGTCATCGAGGCGGCGGTGCGCCTCAAGGTCATCGGCCGCGCCGGCATCGGGGTCGACAACATCGACGTCGCGGCGGCGACGGCGCGCGGGGTGGTGGTCATGAACACCCCGTTCGGCAACTCGATCACCACCGCCGAGCACGCCATCGCCATGCTGCTGGCGCTGGCCCGGCGGATCCCCCAGGCCAACGCCTCGACCCACGCCGGCAAGTGGGAGAAGAGCAAGTTCATGGGCGTCGAGGTGATGGGCAAGACGCTGGGCATCATCGGCTGCGGCAACATCGGCTCGATCGCCGCCGACCGCGCCCAGGGGCTGAAGATGAAGGTGATCGCCTATGACCCCTACCTGTCGCCGGAACGGGCCGCCGACCTGGGCGTCGACAAGGTGGAGCTGGACCAGTTGTTGGCGCGCTCCGACTTCATCAGCCTGCACACCCCGCTGACCGACGCCACCCGCAACATCATCGACGCCCCCGCCATCGCCAGGATGAAAAAGGGGGTGAGGATCGTCAACTGCGCGCGGGGCGGGCTGATCGTCGAGGAGGACCTCAAGGCGGCGCTGGAGAGCGGCCACGTGGCGGGGGCCGCGATCGACGTGTTCGCCACCGAGCCGGCCACCGAAAACATCCTGTTCGGCATGGAACAGGTGGTGGCGACGCCCCACCTCGGGGCCTCGACTACCGAGGCCCAGGAGAAGGTGGCGCTCCAGGTCGCCGAGCAGATGGCCGACTTCCTGCTCACCGGAGGCGTCACCAACGCCCTCAACATGCCCTCGGTGAGCGCCGAGGAGGCGCCCAAGCTCAAGCCCTACATGAAGCTGGCCAAGCAGATCGGCGGCTTCGCCGGACAGATGACGCGCTCCGGGCTCAAGTCGGCGACCATCGAGTACGAGGGCCACTGCACCGAGCTCAACACCAAGCCGCTGACGGCGGTGGTTCTGCAGGGCCTGCTGTCGCCGTTGCTCGAGGACGTCAACATGGTCAGCGCCCCGGCCGTCGCCAAGGAGCGCAACATCGCCGTCAGCGAGGTCAAGCACGAGCGGGCCGGCTCCTACCAGACCCTGATCCGCCTCACGGTGGAGACCGAGACCCAGACCCGGGACCTGGCCGGGACCCTGTTCGACGGCGATAAGCCGCGCATCGTCGAGATCAAGGGCATCCCCATCGACGCCCGGCTCGGCCCCCACATGCTGTACATCACCAACCGCGACAAGCCCGGCTTCATCGGCGCGCTCGGCACCACGCTGGGGGACGCCGGGATCAACATCGCCACCTTCAGCCTGGGCCGCGCCGAGCGCGGAGGCGACGCCATCGCCCTGATCGAGGTCGACGAACCGGTCGGCGAGGACGTGCTGGCCAGGGTCCGCAAGCTGCCCCACGTGGTCCACGTCATTCCGCTGACGTTCTAATACCAAGGGGCACTGATAATGACCCATAGAGACGGCTTTCCAAGGCTTTCGGAC
>CAZWEZ010000113.1:0-11087 GCA_964632795.1 uncultured Thalassospiraceae bacterium
GCCGTTCGGTGGCGCGGCGGCCAAGACCAAGCGACGACCGGGGGCGCACCCTTGCGGCGCCCCCGGTTTTTTTGGGGGGCGTCATTCGCCCGTGAGTTGACCCCCATGGTTAATTAGGCGATGAATAGCGGCCCGACATGTCGGTTCCGGACGGCTCGGAGCCGATCGGGAAAGGGGGTAACATGACGTCTGCCAAGAGCTCCGGCTTCCAGGAGCCCCACAAGGATCCGAGTGCGCGGAACAACCGCCTCGAGATCGCCATCGGCCGCGAGGTCCAGTCGTTCCGCAACAAGCTCGACATGACGGTGGTCCAACTCGCCAAGGTCGCCGGCCTGTCGGCGGGGATGCTGTCGAAGATCGAGAACGGCCTGACCTCGCCGTCGCTGGCCACCCTGCAGCGGCTGTCGGGCGCCCTCCACGTGCCGGTCACGGCGCTGTTCCGGCGTTTCGAGGAAGAGCGCGACGCCAGTTTCGTCAAGTCCGGCGAGGGCCTCAACATCGAACGCCGGGGCACCCGCGCCGGCCACCAGTACCAATTGCTCGGCCACTCGGTGGGCAAGAGCATCGGCGTCGAGCCCTACATGATCACCCTGACCGAGGAATCGGACGTCTTCCCCCTGTTCCAGCATTCGGGCGTCGAGTTCATCTACATGATCGAGGGCATGGTCGACTACCGCCACGCCAACCAGACCTATACCCTGACCCCCGGCGATTCCCTGTTCTTCGACGCCGATACCCCGCACGGCCCCGAGGAACTGCGCGAGTTGCCGATCCGTTTCCTGTCGGTGATCGTCTATCAGGTGGTCGGCGAGGACTAGGGGCCTTTTCCCGCGGGGAAAAAAATATTCCCAAGGCGTTGTTTCCGGCGGGCCTGTTTGTTAGACTGCCGCCCCGAGTTCATGCTTTTCGCTTGAAAAGCCGTCTCAATCACCACGAACGGTCTTGTTTTTCGGACTTGTTCCGCAATTTTCAGCCATAAAAAGGAGTTAACAGGGATGAGCAAGGATCTGGCGACCATCGTCAAGGAGAAAAAAATCAAGTACGTGCTGTTCAATTTCGTCGACCTGTTCGGCAACATGCGGGCCAAGCTGGTGCCCGCCCCGGCGGTCGCCGGGATGCAGGAAAGCGGCGCCGGTTTCGCCGGCTTCGCCGCCCACATGGACATGAGCCCGGCCGACCCGGACATGTTCGCCGTCCCCGATGCCTCCAGCTTCATCCAGCTCCCCTGGCAGCCCGATGTGGGCTGGGTGGCGTGCGATTTGTGGATGAACGACAAGCCGGTCGAGGCCTCGCCCCGGATCATCCTCAAGCGCCAACTCGAGCGGGCCAAGGCCAAGGGCTGGCGGATGAAGACCGGCGTCGAGTGCGAGCTCTTCATGATCAACCCCGACGGCACCCGCCTCTCGGACTCCTTGGACACCCAGTCCAAGCCCTGCTACGACCAGTCGGCCCTGATGCGCAACTTCGACCTCATCTCGGAGATCTGCGATTGCATGATCACCCTCGGCTGGGGGCCTTATCAGAACGACCACGAGGACGCCAACGGCCAGTTCGAGATGAACTGGGACTACGACGACGCCATGGTCACCGCCGACCGCCATGCCTTCTACAAGTACATGGCCAAGGCCATCGCCGAGAAGCACGGCCTGCGCGTCACCTTCATGCCCAAGCCGTTCCTCGACCTCACCGGCAACGGCTGCCACGCCCACGTTTCGCTGTGGGACAAGGCGGGCAAGAAGTGCCTGTTCCTGGACCGCAAGGACGACCTCGGGCTGACCAGGATGTGCTACAACTTCATCGGCGGCATCATCCATTCCGCCGACGCCCTGTGCGCCCTGTTCACGCCGACGATCAACAGCTTCAAGCGGATCAACGCCCCGGTCACCTCCTCGGGTGCCACCTGGGCGCCCAACACGGTGACGTATACCGGCAACAACCGGACCCACATGATCCGCATCCCCGATGCCGGACGCCTGGAGCTTCGCCTGATGGACGGCGCCGCCAACCCGTACATGATGCAGGCCGGCTTCCTGGCCGCCGGCATGGAGGGCATCGCCGGCAAGCGCGATCCCGGCAAGCCGCTCCACATCGACATGTACACCGAGGGCCAGCGCCTCAAAAGGGTCAAGAAGCTGCCGCTCAACCTGCTCGACGCCCTGCGCCTGTTCGAAAAAAGCAAGGTGTTGAACGAGGCCTTCGGCAAGGACGTGGTCGACAGCTACGTCAAGCTGCGGATGAAGGAATGGGACTCCTTCATGGGCCACGCCAGCACCTGGGAGCGCGAGAACACCCTCGACTGCTGAGCGCGTCCCCGATCGAGGTTATACCATGGGTCATTATCATCGCTCCTTGGTATTAAGGAAAAGGGCGCCGGGCCGACCGTCCGGCGCCCTTGACTCGAGGTGCGGTCATCAAATATCGAAATGACGGCGAACACCGACCTCTCCCCGCCGCCAGGCGGCAGGACAGCCGATCCGGTCGTCCGGCGTGTCGCGTTCGGTGGTCTTAGTGGGCCGGCGACATCATCTTGGCGACGACGCCGAAGGCGGCGACGCTGATCCCGCCGATGGCGACGAGCAGGAACCAGTCGAGGGCGAACATTACCAGCGAATCCATTGCGAACCCCTTGGTTGACGTGAAAAAAGCCTCCACGCGAAGTATGGCCCGGGGCCGGTGCAATGTCCAGATGGAATAACGGGATGAACCTGGTTTTATGCAATATTTTCATAGGGTTCCGACAATGTTTCCAATAAAAGTACAGCCCCTGAAATAGACCGACCCGGACCAAGGACAAATGCAGAGATCGATCTTCACTCCCGACGTCCGATTCGAACCCTTGTGGTGGCGGGACGCGCCCCCGGAAGCGGCCCCGGCGGAGCTCCCGGAGAAGACCGACGTGGTGGTCGTCGGCGCCGGTTACACCGGCCTCACGGCGGCGATGATCCTGGCCCGGGCCGGGCGCCGGGTGCTGGTGCTCGAAGCCGGCAACGTCGGCGACGGCGCCAGCAGCCGCGCCGGGGGCATGGTCGGCAGCGGCCACCGGGTCGGCTACGCGGCGCTGTGCAAGCGTTACGGCCACGACACGGCGATCGCCAACCTGGGCGAGGGGCTGAAGTCGCTGGACTACACCTCCGGCATGATCGCCGAGGAGGGCATCTCGTGTCACTTCTCGCGCAGCGGGCGGTTTCGCGCCGCCTGGCGGCCCGGCGACTACGAGGCCCTGGCCCGCGATGCCGAGCGCCAGCGCGAACTCACCGGGATCGAGGTCGAGATGGTCCCCAGGTCCGAGCAGCACCGCCAGGTGGCCACCGACTCCTACCATGGGGGATGCATCTTTCCGAGCCACGGCGCCCTCCATCCGGCCCTGTTCCTCATGGGGTTGCTGGAACGCGCCCGGGCCGCCGGGGCGACGGTCGCCGGGCACACCCCGGTTCTCGCCATCGAGGCGGGGAAGCACGACCTCGAGGTGATTACCGGACGCCGACGGATCGCCGCCGCCTCCGCCGTCATCGCCGCCAACGGCTACGCCGCCTCGGTGTCGCCCCACCTCGGGCGCCGCGTGATCCCGGTGTTCAGCCACATGATCGCCACCGAGGAGCTGTCGGAAAACCTGGTCCGCGGCCTGATCCCCGGCGGCCGGATGATCGTCGAGAGCCGGGCCCGCCACTGCTACTACCGCCGCTCGCCGGACGACCGGCGGCTCCTGTTCGGCGGCCGGGCCTCGGTCCGCGAGATCGACCCCCGGCGCAGCGGCCGCGTCCTGCGCCGGCTGATGGTCGGGCTGTTCCCCGTGCTGGACGATGTCGCGATCAGCCATGCCTGGAACGGCAGGCTCGGGTTTTCGGCCGACCACATGCCCCACATCGGGCGGCGCGGCCGAATCTTCTTCGCCGTCGGCCTCAGCGGTTCGGGGATGGCGATGGCGCCCTACCTCGGCTACCGGGTGGCCCACAAGGTGCTGGGGACGGCCGAGGGGGCGTGCGCCTTCGACGCCCTCGACTACCCCGCGGTGCCGCTTCATTTCGGGTTGCCCCTGGCGATGCCGTTGGTCGATCTGTACTTTAGGGGCAAGGATATCCTCGAGGGATCGAGCTAACCATGAGCGAAACCTTCAAGGCGGCCTGCGTCCAGAACCGCGCCGGAACGGACATGGAGGCCAACCTGGCCGAGGCCGCCGAGTTGACCCGCGCCGCCTGCGCCGCCGGCGCCGGGCTGGTCTGTCTGCCCGAGTTCTTCAGTTTCCTGGAGGTCGACGCCAACGGCCTCAACGTCGGCCCCATCGCCGAGGACGAGCACCCGGCGCTGCCCCTGTTCGCCGGCCTGGCCGGGGAGCTGGAGGCGTGGGTCCTGCTCGGCTCGCTGGCCATCCGCACCGCCTCGGGCAGGATCAACAACCGCTCCTACCTGATCGACGCCGCAGGCCGGGTGGTCGCGCGCTACGACAAGGTCCACCTGTTCGACGTCGATCTCGCGGCCGGCGAAAGGTACCGGGAATCGGCCACCGTCGATGCCGGCGACCGGGCGGTGCTGGCGACCACCCCATGGGGAACCATGGGCCTCACGGTGTGCTACGACCTGCGCTTCCCGGGCCTCTATCGGACGCTGGCCCAGGCCGGCGCCGGCTACCTGACGGTGCCCGCCGCCTTCACCAAGACCACCGGCCAGGCCCACTGGCACATCCTGCTGCGGGCCCGCGCCATCGAGACCGGCAGCTTCGTCTTCGCCCCCTGCCAGACCGGCCGCCACGGCAAGGCCGAAACCTACGGCCACTCGCTGATCGTCGATCCGTGGGGCGAGGTCCTGGCCGACGGCGGCGAAGAGACCGGCTACATCACCGCCGACATCGACCCGGCGCGCATCGCCAAGGCCCGCCACATGATCCCCTCCCTCCAACACGACCGCCCGTACACAGGCCCGTAAGGCGCTCCGCGCCACGAGGGGCGTCGCCCCTCGCGCTCCCGACCAAGGGCCGACGGCCCTTGGAACCCGTGGGTTAGGGGCAACATGCTCAATCAGCCCCCGGACGGGTGCGCAAGACGGACACTTTTCTTTGTGGGGGCACTCGTTTAGTTTTACGACGAACTGGAACTTGTCGGGGAGTGTGCGTTGTCATGAATCCGGGTTGCCTTCGATATCTGGCCATCGCCTCGGCAATGATCTGGGCGGTCGTCGCCGCCGCTCCCGAGCCGGCCCTGGCCGACGTGGTCGGCACGGTGAAGCGGGTCAAGTACGATGCCTACGGCACCCCGCCCGGTGGCGACCGGGAGAGGAAATATCCACGCTACGACGTGCTCCAGAACGAGCTCCTGGAGACCGACAGCCGCGCCCTCATGCTGGTTGTGTTCCTCGATGAAACGACCCTGATCCTCAGCGAGCATTCGGCCCTGACGATCGATAGGTTCGTCTTCGATCCCGACAGCAAGGACGGCGAGTCGGTGATCAACATGACGGTCGGGGTGATGCGCTTCATCTCCGGCGAGATGAACCTCGCCGGTGTCGCGATCATCACCCCGTCGGCGTTCATCGGCATCCGCGGCAGCGACGCCGTCATCGCCGTGTCGCCCGACGGGGCGACGTTGGTCAACGTCTTCTCGGGCCAGTTCACGGTCGCCAACAGGGACAGGAGCGAATCGGCCGAGGTCGGCGCCGCCCAGGCCGTCTCGGTCTCGCCCACGGGTACGGTCGGCGAGGTCGGTCCGGGGGCGGCCACGCCCGGCGACCTGGGCGGCGTCGGCGGCGATTCGGGCAGCGAAGGCGGCAAGACCAGCTTAGGGAATTTCGGGTTGGGAGATGATCACGGACTGGGCGACGACCATGGGGACGACCATGGGGGCGGCCATGGCGCCGACCACGGCGGAAACGGGGACGGGGGCGGCCACTGATACGCCGCTCCCGCCGGGGGACACCGGGCGGACACAATTCATAATTTCAAGCGTCAACGAAAATTGCCGTTCAAGAAATCGTCCCGGAAAACCAGATAGTGCCATACGAGGCTCAGTGTCGGGCCCTGAGGCGCCGCGCGCCCACGAGGGGCGTCGCCCCTCGCGCACCCCACCAAGGGCCGCCGGCCCTTGGAACCCTTGAATTCAGGCGGACCGGTGGTGGGTATTGGCGGGGATTGTTGTCATGTCAGGGATTTCGCAGGTTTGGGGCTTGACGCCGTCGGCTTGGCCTTCCAAAGCGATGTTCAGGCGGTATCGGTTCTGACTACGGCTTTTCGCCAGACACGGACATCGGCCACCAAAGTTCAAAGCTAGGTTCTGTTTCGCGATCTGCCATGTTCCGCGCATAAGCAAAAGGCGACGATAAACCGGGGGTTGAGACACTGGAAATCCTTTCTCTTGCACGGGCGGGGGGATCGGCGTAAACTATTCATAACGTTATCAGCACGCCTACGACTATGGCGAGAAAAAAGGGGGGGATGATGTCGGAACTTCCAACCTTTCTCGAAGAGGGTCAGCGTGCGCGCCTGTTTCCCGTTCTGGCCGACACCTCGCGAGAGGGACGGACCCTCTCGATTTTCCTTTCCTGCTTCTGCGCTGTCGATGAGTTGGGTCGAATCCTTCTCACTTCGGTGGGAAAGAAGGTTGGCAAGACCTCGCGAATAGATGCCTTCACGGAGATCGTCTTCAAGTCCAAGGGTGGGGAATGCAAGATTCGTCCCGACGGGCTTATCATCGTCACCACCGGTAGCCGCCGATGGTCGGCCATCGTAGAAGCCAAAGTGGGGAATGCAAAGGTCGATCCAGGGCAGGTTGAGGAATACGCGAAGCTTGCCCGGGACCACGGCGTTGATGCGGTCATCACCATTTCTAATCAGTTTGCCACGCTTCCCGAACATCATCCTGTGAAATTGCCGAAGCCGTTGACCAAACGTGTCGGGCTATATCATTGGTCCTGGATGTACGTAATGACGGTAGCCACCCTCCTTCTCTCCGATGGGGATGTGGCGGACTCCGACCAGAAGAACATTCTCCGGGAATTCCTTCGGTTCCTCCATCACCCCAGTTCGGGCGTCTCAAGCTTTGATCGCATGAATGCCGAATGGAAGGATCTAGTGGCCGCCGTCAAGGCCGGGGCCAAAATCTCGAAGTCGGACCCTGCGGTTGAAAATACGATAGCAAGTTGGCATCAGGAGGTCCGGGATCTCTGCCTGATCCTCAGCCGTCGCATAGAGCGTGAGGTCCACGTCAAACTTCGGTGGGCGCACTTGATCGACCCCATAAAGCGACTAAGGGATGACTGTGATCTGCTTTCTCAATCGAAGGCGCTTGAATGTGAACTCAGCATTCCTGATGCCGCGTCGACCCTGAAGATCAAAGCCGATCTTCAGACCCGGTGCGTCAACGTCTGGATGAACCTTCAAGCGCCGGGCGATAAACAGTCCGCGAAGGCGAAACTAAACTGGGTTTTGAGACAACTTACGAAGACCGATGATCCTGATGTCCATATCCGGGCGAATTGGCCGGGACGCGCCGGACCGGCCCCAGTGCTGTTGAACATTCTGAAGACCGCACCCGAAGCCATCGAGCACACCCGGAAGGGAGTCGTTCCCCGATCCTTCGACATTCTGTTGGTGCGGGATATGGCCGGGAAATTCTCCGGCAGCGGAACCTTTATCCTGGGTCTGGAAGAAGCAGTCCCGGCATTCTACGAGCAGGTGGGGCAATATCTGAAAGCATGGCAACCGAGTGCGCCGAAGATCAAGGGCAATGACGAAGTAGTGAATGGGAAACAGAACGAAATCAAACCTGACTCATCAACTGTTCCGGTAGTTCCGGTAGTTCCGGTGACATGATACTTAATTGCCTCTGCTACTCTACGGTGTTAGGTTTTTCTCATGGCTCGATTTGCGCGTGTGGTGGCACTGGGCATTCCTGGCAATTAAGTATCATGTCACCGGAACAAGTATCATGTCACCGGAACTAATAGTTAATGCGCGATTAAAAGGTAGCCGCAATTAGTTCAACGCTATTTGCGGCCCGTTCTTCAAGTCCAGCAGTTTTAGCGATATCATTTGCCTTACGTTTTAACCGCTTCTTACCATTAATAAGATAGGCTCGCTTGAGGTAGTCCAACGCTAATATAGGGTTTCGGTCTAATTGATCAGCAACCGTTTCATAATAACTTGCTGCTTCAAAGATTGAATCCAAATACTTCTGGAATTTTTTTGAAAAATCGTCATCAAAAACTATGTGCTCAGTTCGAGTGAAATCTGAAGGTGCCTTTGATTTTGGGCTTTTGATAATTACCGTCTCTTTACCGAGCGCTTGTGCGACGCCTAATTCATAAAAAATATTGGCTTGCGTAGACTGTGGAATATCCTCATGCAACACGCCAACAGATATCGGCGTAGATGCGATCTGACGCCAAATTTTTAGCAAAAAATCTCGACCAGTTATGGACGTTGTCGCATCGATCACTTTATAATCAACTGACCGGAAACACGCTTTCAAAGCTATTCTTATTTCCTTGACCATTGGAGGAACAGGTTTACCGAGGCGAGTCATGAGAAAACAATACTTAGCTTTGCTTTTAATCGAATATGTAATCGCCTGACCATCAAGAGGATTGTAAATGATCATTTTTTCTTCTTTCTAGCAACTGGGACTTTGCTATAGGGGCCTTTAGACTTTTTACTTGACAATATTTTCCCGATAGAACGATCTATTTTTACATACCTATTTGTTTTCGGGTTCTTGACTTGAACTAGACTACTCTTCTTGGACACGGTTTTTGCTCCTGAATTGTTTCTGGTAACGCTTGGCGAGAGTTTCTAATACACCACTTGGGAAAAAAAGTACATTATTGCGGAGCAAGGGCAGAATCGATAACTCATACGATTTGAGTGAACTGTGAAGTCGCGAACGCCTTCTTCGGGCCACAACCGCCCCCATTTCCCCGACTTCAACGTTGTCGGCTTTTCCTGTGGCGGCGGGCGGGAACGATGGGAAAGCGGGCATCGCGGCGTGAGGGTCGATTTACAAGCACCCCGCTACCCCCCCCGAATCCCGGGTTCCAAGGGCCGACGGCCCTTGGTGGGGAGGGCGAGGGGCGAAGCCCCTCGTGGTGCGCAGCGTTACATCCTTTCGATCGCCTTGGCGAGGTTGGCGATGGTGTTTATGCGGGCGTCGGGGGTGACGGTGGGGTGGTTGGCGTCGATTTGAAGGTTATCCGGGAAATCCCGGTTCAACCGGCGAACCGGGGTTCGGGCAGGCCGGCGAACCCGAGGTCGTGAATGGCGAACAAGCCGCCCGCCTCGGGCGACGGGTCACGCTCGCCCTGGTCCTCGCCGCCGATGGTGGTGACATAGAGCACGTCGTGGTTGTCGCCTCCGAAGGTCATGCTGGCAACCCACTGGACAGGCAGCTCGACGACCCGTTCGAGGGCGCCGTCGGGGGCTATGCGGCGGATGTTTCCGGCGCTGAACTGGGCGCTCCACACATGGCCCTCGGCGTCCACCGTGCCGCCGTCGGGGAAACCGCCGGAGCCAGCGGTCGAATGGAAGGTGCGCCGCTTGGTGGCGGCGCCGGTGGCGGTGTCGTAGTCATAAGCGAAGATGGCCTCGGCGTTGGAGTCCGAGACGTAGAGGGTTTTGCCGTCGGGGCTCCAACAGGGGCCGTTGGAGCAGATATACCCGCCGTCGAGCCTGGTGCAGGTAAGGTCGGTGTCGAGCCGGTAGAGCGCGCCGACGGGCTCGCTGACGGCGGTGTGCATGCTGCCGGCGATGAAGCGGCCCTGGCGGTCGACCTTGCCGTCGTTGAAGCACAGGTCGTCCCGGCCGGCTTCGGGCTCGGTAATGGCCGTCGCCGCGCCGGTTTCGAAATCGAAGGCGTGGAATCCGTCATCCATGGCGAGGACCGCGCCGCCGCCGGCGCGCAACGCCAGGGAGCCGAGATAGCCGCCCGCCACCTCCCAGCGCCTTATGTCGCCGCTTCGCGGATCGTAACGGAAGATCGCGTGGGCCGGGGAATCGACGAAGTAGAGAACACCGTCGACCGGGTCCCAAATCGGGCTCTCGCCCAGCTCGTAACGCGCCTCGCCGATCCGTTCGATATTCATGTCGCTGCCCCGCTCCGGTTGGTTCCCAGAAACAATATCGGCCCCGGCGCGGGCTGACAATGTTGCAATTGACGGCCCCCCCCGAGTCCCGGGTTCCAAGGGCCGCCGGCCCTTGGTGGGGAGGGCGAGGGGCGAAGCCCCTCGCAAACGCGGAGCGTTACATCCTTTCGATGGCCTCGGCGAGGTCGGCGATGGTGTCGATGCGGGCGTCGGGGGTGACGGTGGGGTGGCTGTCGTCGCGGCGGCTGTATTTGCCGGTGCGGACCTGGACGGCGCGCAGGCCGGCCTGTTGACCGCCGCCGATGTCGGCCTCGATGTCGTCGCCGACCATCACGGTTTCCCCGGGCGTGGTTCCGAGGTCGGCGCGGGCCATGGCGAAGAAGGTGGGCGAGGGCTTGCCGACCACTTCGGCCTCGGTGCCGGCGGCGTATTCGAGGGCGGCGACGAAGGGGCCGAGGTCGAGTTCCAGTTCGCCCTGGCGCCGGCAGAAGCGGTTCTTGTGCAGGGCCACCAGCCGGGCGCCGTCGCGAACCATCCCGTACAGCGCATTCAGGCGGTCCCAGTCGAAGCCCCGGTGGAGATCGCCGAGAACCACCGCCCCGGGCGCTGCGTCCACCAGTTCGAAGTCCCCGAAGTCCTCCGCCAGCCGCGGCTCGGCGGCCAAATGCAGGCGACCGATGCCGGCCTCGCGAAGCAGGCGTATGGCGGCCATTACCGGGGTGAAGACGTGGCCCGGCTCGAGGGTGAAGCCCATGGCGCGCATCCGGGCCACGATATCGCCGCGCGGCCGCACCGTGGTGTTGGTCAGGAAGCGCAGGCCGAGCCCGGCCTGATCCAGCCGGGCCACCGCCTCGATGGCGCCCTTTATGGCGGCGTCGCCCTGGTAGAGCACCCCTTCGAGATCGAGCAGGACTCCGCGAACCGCCATTCCCGTTCTCCCCTGGCGGTCATTCTAATACCAGCGAGCCGATGAATCGACTCGCCGGTATTATTGCCCCTTTTTTGTTGCCCCTCAATCGCCGGGC
>CAZWEZ010000114.1:0-10926 GCA_964632795.1 uncultured Thalassospiraceae bacterium
CAATTGAAAGCATGGGTAAATCTGAGACAAAAACGTCCTTAGCTAGGACAGCCCCATCTATAAAGACCGTGTGGCATCCCGCCGCCCGACCTGCGCCGATGTCCCGCCAACGATCCCCCACCATATAACTGCGCGTCAGATCGATATTCCATTCATGGGCCGCCTCCAGAAGCATCCCCGGCTTTGGTTTGTAGCAGGGGCAATCATCCCCTTCAACGCCATAGCAGGCTTTGATGTCGTCAATGGCAAGGGTGTCGAGCAATTTCCGGTGCATGGCCTCGACGACTTCCCGTTTCTGCTTGGCGGTCGCGACATCCGGCTGGTTGGTGGCAACGATTACAAGAAATCCGGCCCGATGAAGGTCTTCAATGGTTTCCACCACACCGGGCAGAATCTCCATTTCCTGGAGTGTGTCGGGAGGATACGGCTTGCCACCGCGAACGAAGGCGCGGTTGATAACGCCATCTCTGTCCAGAAAGACAGCCCGCCTTGCTTTCTTGCCATCGCGCAAAAGAGGGAAATCCCCTACCAGGTCGTCATTTTCTTTTGCAGGTCGGGATGTGAAACCAGGCAATGCCAGATCACGGCTTGGAATGCCTCCGTATGCGGCGTGACATGGGTTGGATCGACCGTGGGGATCACGACAACCACATCACCCACTTTATTCGTATAGCCTGCGCTACGCCCCACGACACCAAGAATGCGCATCCCACGCGTCTTCGCTTCATCGAGCGCACGAATGATATTCGTGCTGATATT
This sequence comes from uncultured Thalassospiraceae bacterium, assembly GCA_964632795.1. GTDB lineage: Bacteria > Pseudomonadota > Alphaproteobacteria > Rhodospirillales > 2-02-FULL-58-16 > CAZWEZ01. The sequence goes on from CAZWEZ010000114.1 coordinate 760, forward strand.
TCGTTCGCTATCGCCTCCGCCAACGGAAAACACCATAACGGCATCCCTATCACAGGCGTTGCTGGTGCGAAGCCAAGCCTCGAAGACCGTATCCCACCCTTCATCATTGGTGCGGGCTGTCAATTCCGAAACATTGTCTACCGGCGAATAAGTCTCAATTCCGCACAATTTCCGGAAATCGTTGACGGCATGCGAACAGTTCGCCGCACTACCGCCAACACCGATAAGAAACAAACGCCCACCACGATCACGAAGCGAAATGAGTTCCCTGGCCAACCGTTCGACGGAATCGTGATCAATGGAGGCTGCGATCTCCGCCACCTCGGCAAAATAGGTTTTTGTGTGATTCACGTGTGTCAACCTATGCTAATATTACTTCAAAGTTATCACCACCAGCTTCTTGCCCGAAATGTCCACCCGTGGGGTCCTAAAGGAAAACAATCTCGGGGGAAAGGCATGCTACCGCCATCGGGGTGAAATCGAGCCCCCCGGCAATCGCGGTCGTTGGCGCGCAAGGCTCCTGGTTGTCTCTTCTCCCCGGCGTTTCCCCGGAACGTCCCTATGGCGCCAAGGCCTCTGTAACCATGACCCGTAGCACGCAGCTCAATCGCCATATGTTAGGGTGTTCACGCCACGAACGTCAAGGCCGGGGTCGCGAACGCCTCAGTCTCCCCTTCCCTTCCGCAAGGTCACCAGGGTCACCTCGCCGTGGGAAAAATAGCGCAGCGGCAGGCTGCACACGCCGGCGCCGCGGCTGGTGTAGCCGATCATTTCCCCGCAGCGCCACTCTCCGGCGGCGAAACGGCGGTTGCGGACCAGCCGCGTAAAGATCGGACGGCCGCCCGGCAGGCAGATTTGTCCGCCGTGGGTGTGTCCGCACAGGTAAAGGGAATATCCCCGTTCGGCCGCCCGCTCGGCCATCTCCGGGGAATGCACCAGGGCGATGGCGAATCCCTCCGGCACCGAATCCAGGGCCTTGTCGGCCGAAGGCGTGTAGAACCGGTTGACGTCATCGAGGCCGGTAATGTGCATTTGCGCCTGCCCCCGCAAAATGGCGACGGTCTCGTTGACCAGCACGCGGGGGCCCATTCGTTCGATCGCCTCGGCCATTCTGTGGTCGTCGTGGTTTCCGAGGGTGGCGATCAATCCGTCGCCTGCCCGAACCGCCCCGAAGATCTCCGACAAGGGGGCGAGAACAGGCTCGAAAGGGCCGTCATCGACCGCCCGGTAATCACCGGTCAGCACACAGAGGTCGACCGGATATCCCGCCACCGCCTTGACGATGGCCTTGCCCAGGCCGGGAAGCATGTCGAGGTGAAGGTCGGTCAGGTGCAGGATGCGGTATGCGTCGAATTCGTCCGGTAGATTCGGAAACGACAGGTCCAGTCGGCACAGCCGTATATCGAGGGCGTTCCTCCAGCCGAGCCCGTACAGACCGGTGAGCCTGAGCAGCCTGGAAAACGCCAGGTAAAGCGTCCTGAACAGCTTTTTTCCGGTCCCGCGAAGACCGAGCGGCGTGCTTCGGATGAAGCGGCGCTCGAGTTCGATGCGTCGTCGCCGCCAGGCCAGGCGTTCCGGTGACGGGAGCCGGTCAGCCACCAACGCCCCTTGCGGGCCTGGTGTTTCGAGCGGCGTGTAGATATCCATCCGCAACCCTTCTCCGATCGTCGGCGTCGAAAACAATGTCATCGATGTCCCATTGTCAATCGCCAAGTGTCATCAGCGAGTTAATGGCTCCTCGACGTTCCAAGTGGGATACCGACTTCATCTGGGCATCCTGAACGGCCCGCGAACGCGACTCGAAAAAAACAAGGGACTTTGAATGGTGCCGCCGGGGTGAATTGAACACCCGACCCCGCCCTTACCAAGGGCGTGCTCTACCCCTGAGCTACGGCGGCATTCCATGGGCAGCGGCGGGCAACATGACATAGCCCCCACCTCGTGGCAAGGGTCCCTTGACGCCCGCCGCCGTGCCCTGCACCATGGCCGGCGCGGACCACCCTCGAAACCGGCGGGACCCATGGACAAGGAACCCAAGACCCGGCGTTCCGGCGGCCCCGGCCCGGCCTCCGGCAAGGCCGCCGAAAGACGCCGCCGGCTGGCTGCGGCGCTACGCCAGAACCTCGCCAAGCGCCGCCGCCAGGCCGCCGCCCGTTGCCAAGCCTCGCGGCCCGCCGAGGGCGGCCGGGACGGGCGTTGATGGATTGCATCCGGATTCGCGGCGGCAGGCCGCTCGAGGGCCAGATCCACATCGGCGGCGCCAAGAACGCCGCCCTGCCGCTGATGGCGGCCAGCCTGCTCGCCGAGGGCACCCTGACCCTGTCCAACCTGCCCCACATGGCCGACGTCTCGACCATGGCCCACCTGCTGGCCGAGCTGGGGGTCGAGGTCGGCATGAACGGCGACGCCACGCCCGACGGCCACGCGGGACGGGTCTTCAGCCTCGCCGCCGGCGCCACCGGCGTGACCACGGCGCCTTATGACCTGGTCCGCAAGATGCGGGCCTCGGTGCTGGTCCTGGGGCCGCTGCTGGCGCGGCGCGGCCGGGCCCGGGTGTCGATGCCGGGGGGGTGCGCGATCGGCACCCGGCCGGTCGATCTGCACCTCAAGGCGCTGGCCCAGCTGGGCGCCGAGATCGAGCTGTCCGAAGGCTATATCGAGGCCTCGGCGCCCGGTGGCCTGAAGGGCGCCCACATCGTCTTCCCGGCGGTCACCGTGGGCGGCACCGAGAACCTGCTGATGGCCGCCGTGCTGGCCGAGGGCGAGACCGTGCTGGCCAACGCGGCGCGCGAGCCCGAGGTCGCCGACCTCGCCCGCTGCCTGACGGCGATGGGCGCCGAGATCGAAGGCATCGGCACCGACACCCTGACCATCGCCGGCGTCGCCGGGCTGCACGGGGCCGAGCACGCGGTGATCCCCGACCGCATCGAGGCCGGCACCTATGCCGTCGCCGCGGCGTTGAGCGGGGGCGACCTGGAGCTCGTCGGCGCCCGGCTGGAGTTGCTGGAAACGGTGGCCGACACCCTGCTCCGGGCCGGTGCCGAGGTCGTCGAGAGCGAAGCCGGGCTGCGGGTGCGCCGGGGCCCCGGACCGATCCTCGCCCTCGACGTCACCACCGAGCCGTTCCCCGGCTTCCCCACCGACATGCAGGCCCAGTTGACGGTGCTGATGACGGTCGCCGAGGGCGCCTCGATGATCACCGAGACGATCTTCGAGAACCGCTTCATGCACGTCCCCGAGCTGTGCCGGATGGGCGCCGACATCGCCGTCCAAGGCTCGACCGCGGTGGTCCGCGGGGTGCCCGGCCTCAGCGGGGCCTCGGTGATGGCCACCGACCTCAGGGCCTCGGTGTCCCTGGTCCTGGCCGGCCTGGTCGCCGACGGCGAGACGGTCATCAACCGGGTCTACCACCTGGACCGCGGCTACGAGCGCCTGGAGGAGAAACTGGCGGCGTGCGGCGCCGATATCGAAAGGATCAAGGGGTAGGTAAAGGGTAGGATTGTCGGCATGGAGAGGTTGGCGGCCATGATCGCCGGGGCCGTCGCCGCGGGGGTATTCGCGGTGGCGCTCTCGGGGCCGGTGGCGGCGGGGTCGGCCGGCGCCCAGGACCAGGTTAGCTTCACCCACAAGGGCATCGACCTGGTGGCGGTGCCCGTCAAGCCGGGGACCAGGGCCGACACCTCCATCCCCGGCCCGCGCCCCGGGCTGGACAGCCTCCGCCGGGGGCTCGACGTCATCCACCTGAAATCGCCGTTCAGCGTCGCCCGCCTCGAGACGCTGAAGAACAACGGCCAGGTGATCATCGCCTACAACCCCAATTTCGAAGAAGGCAAGACGGGCGTCTTCGCCCTCGCCGCGTTCTTCCCCGACTTCTTCAAGAAGGACGCCTCGGGAGAGGGCGCCAAGAGGTTCGTGGTCGTCGTCGGCCCCCACGCCATCAAGTGGCCTGCCGACGAACTGGCGATGGTCATCGTCCACGAGCTGGTCGGCCACGGCATGCAGCACCTGCGCGGCCGCCTCGAATACATCCGCGAGCTGGACCTGGAATGCGCGGCCAACCTCTACGGCGAGAAGTTCTACCAGGACATCGGAATCGACAAGACCGACAACGACGTAATCGCCTTCCGCCGGGCGCTGGAGGATCACTGGTGCTCCGATTTCAAGCGCTATCTGCGGCGCCGCGAACCGTCCCTGATGAAGCTGTGGGACGTCCTCAATCCCGACGTGCCCCGTCTGCTGGCGGCCTTCGAGAACTACGCCGACGAACAGCGCACGCAGGGGACATCGGCCAAGGCCATCGGCGCGGCGAAGGAACTCCAGCAGGCCGAGGCCGCGAAGTGGGTGCGAAGGGTCGAGGCCGAGGGGACGCCCGAAGAGCAGTTCAACCTCGGCATCGCCTACCGCGACGGCCTGGGCGTGCCCAAGGACTACCTCCAGGCCCACTACTGGCTGAGCCTGGCCGCCGCCACCTATCCTCCCGGGAAGGCTCGCGACGCGGTCGTCAAGGCCCGGGATTCGAACGCCCGCCGGCTGTCGCCGGAACAGCTCGAAGCGGTCCGCAAGAAGGCCAAGGCGTGGTGGGACACGCACCGCAAGTAGATAAGGACAACAGGGACAACAACGATGGCAGACTCCGGAATCGCCTACATCGACGGCGCCTACCGCCCCATCGCCGAGGCCCGGATCCCGGTCCTCGACTGGGGCTTCCTGCGCTCCGACGCCACCTACGACGTGGTCCACGTCTGGCAGGGGCGTTTTTTCCGGCTGGAGGCGCACCTCGAGCGCTTCCTGGCCTCGGTCGCCAAGCTGCACATGACGCTGCCGGTCGATCGCGGCCAACTGGCCGAAGTCCTGAGCGAGTGCGTCCGGCGCAGCGGCTTGCGCGATTCCTTCGTCGAGATGATCTGCACCCGGGGCGTGCCGCCGGCCGGCAGCCGCGATCCGCGCGACGCCGAAAACCGCTTCATCGCCTTCGCCATCCCCTTCGTGTGGATCGCCGACCAGGAGCAGCGCCGGCGTGGCCTCAACCTGATCGTCAGCACGATCCGCCGCATCCCGCCCCAGTCGGTGGACCCGACGGTCAAGAACTACCACTGGCTGGACTTCGTCAACGCCCTGTACGAGGCCTACGAGCGGGGCGGCGAGAACACCGTGCTGGCCGACGCCGAGGGCAACATCTCCGAGGGGCCGGGGTTCAACCTGTTCGTGATCCGCGACGGCGCGGTGTCGACCCCGCCCGGCGGCGTGCTGGAGGGGATCACCCGCCGCTCGGCGCTGGAGCTGTGCGGGGAGTTGTCGATTCCGGCCGCCAAGGCGCCGATCAGCGCCGCCGACCTGGCGGACTCCGACGAGGTCTTCATCACCTCGACGGCGGGCGGCATCATGGCGGTGACGCGGATCGACGGGGCGCCGGTCGGCGACGGCGCCCCCGGCCCCCTGACCCGGCGCCTGCACGACCTCTACTGGGACAAGCACGCCGACCCCGAATGGAGCACGGCGATCGATTACGGCGACGGCGGCTGAGCCCTACTCCGCCCAACCAGACCCCTGGTGGAATGCGCCGAAAGCGATTATTAATGCGGACTTTCCAGGATTTGACGAGGCGACCATGGCGATACGCCTAGCGATCCGCGAGCCCGGCTTCGACGACGGCCTCGAGGGCCTGCTCGCCGCCCGGCGCCAGGTCGAGGCCGAGGTCGAGGAAGTCGTCGCCACCATCCTCGCCGATGTCCGCGACAACGGCGATCAGGCGGTGATCGACTACACCAACCGCTTCGACCGCTTCCGGCTGACCCCCGAAACCATGCGCATCGGGCCCGGCGAGGTGGCCGCGGCACGCGCCGCCTGCGACACCGAAACCCTCGATGCGCTGGAGTTGGCGGCCGGGCGCATCACCGATTTCCACCGCCGCCAGGTGCCCCAGGACCTGGACTACGTCGATGCGGTCGGGATGCGGCTCGGGCAGCGCTGGCGGCCGGTGGCGGCGGCCGGACTGTACGTTCCCGGGGGCACCGCGGCCTATCCCTCCTCGGTGCTGATGAACGCCCTGCCGGCCAAGGTGGCCGGGGTCGAGCGGCTGGTGATGACGGTGCCGACCCCCGACGGCGAGCTCAACCCGCTGGTCCTGGCCGCCGCCGGCGTCGCCGGGGTCGACGAGATCTACCGCATCGGCGGCGCCCAGGCGATCGCCGCCCTGGCCTACGGCACCCGGACCATGGCCCCGGTCGACAAGATCGTCGGCCCCGGCAACGCCTACGTGGCGGCGGCCAAGCGCCAGGTGTTCGGGATCGTCGGCATCGACATGATCGCCGGCCCCTCGGAGATCCTGGTGGTCGCCGACAACCGCAACGACCCGGCCTGGATCGCCGCCGACCTGCTGTCCCAGGCCGAGCACGACACCACCGCCCAGGCGATCCTGATCACCGACGACGCCGGATTCGCCGATGCCGTCGCCGAGGCCGTGACGACGCTTCTTGAGACCCTGCCGCGGGCCGCGATCGCCGCTCGGAGCTGGCGCGACTTCGGCGCCGTGATCGTCCTCGACAGCCTCGATGAAGCGCCTGAGATCATCGACCGCATCGCGCCCGAGCACCTGGAACTGGCGGTCGAGGACGCCGATGCCCTGGCCGAGCGGGTGCGCAACGCCGGCGCCATGTTCCTCGGCCGCTATACTCCCGAGGCGCTCGGCGACTACGTGGCCGGGCCCAACCACGTGCTGCCGACCCAGCGCAGCGCCCGCTTCTCGTCGGGGCTGGGGGTGCTCGACTTCGTCAAGCGCAGTTCGCTGATCGCCGCCGGCCCGCAAGCCCTGGCGGCGGTCGGCCCGGCGGCGGTCAGGCTGGCCGAGGCCGAGGGCCTGGACGCCCACGCGCTGTCGGTGAAGCTGAGGCTGGACCGGACGACTTAGGTTCCAAGGGACACGGTGCCCGACACCCAGAGAATCGCCGCCATCGTCCTCGACGAGCGCACCGTCCTCAGACGCAGCGCCCAGGTCGAGCACGAGCGCCAGGCGGCCATCCAGGACCTGCTGGAGAGCAACCGGTTCGCCCCCGTCGGCGGCCTTGAGGGGCCCTACAACCTGCACCTGGGGATTGCCGACAACCGGCTGGTGTTCGACCTCCGCGACCTCGAGGACGGGCCGCTGAGCCGCTTCACCCTGGCCCTCAGTCCGTTCCGGTCCATCGTCAAGGACTACTTCATGGTCTGCGACAGCTACTTCAAGGCCATCAAGTCGGCGCCGCCGTCGCGGATCGAGACCCTCGACATGGGGCGCCGGGCGCTTCACGACGAGGGCGCGGAACTGCTCCGCGAACGGCTGGCCGGCAAGGCCGAGATCGACACCGACACCGCGCGGCGCCTGTTCACCCTGATCTGCGTGCTGCACATCCGGGCTTATTAACTTCGTCATGAGCGACCTTCCCGGCGCCGTCCTCTTCGCCTGCACCTCCAACGCCATCCGCTCGCCGATCGCCGAGGCCATCCTCAAGCACCTGCACGGGCGGCGCGTCTACGTCGATTCGGCGGGGGTGCGGGCGGCACCGATCGACGGCTTCGCCATCGCCGCCATGGACGAGATCGGCCTCGACCTCGCCGGCCACCGCGCCAAGACCTTCGAGGAGCTGGAGGACACCTGGTTCGACGTCGTCGTCTCGCTGTCCCCCGAGGCCCAGCACAAGGCGGTGGACATGACCCGCCTCATGGACTGCCGGGTCGAGTTCTGGAACACCTTCGACCCGTCGCTGATCGAGGGCAGCCGTGAAGTCCGCCTCGACGCCTACCGCCAGGTCCGCGACCGCCTGATGGCGCGGATCAAGGAACGCTTCCCGCTGGCCGCCGGCGGCGGCCCGTAATACCGCTGGTATAACCCGCGAAGCCCGCTTGTCGTCAGGAAAAACACTTGACCCCAAGGCCCCGGGAAGTCACTTATGTGGCCGCCGGTCAAACCGCAATCGAGAGACAAATGGCGAAAGAAGAACTACTGGAGTTTTCGGGCGTGGTCAGCGAGATCCTGCCCAATGCCATGTTCCGGGTCAAACTGGACAACAACCACGAGGTCCTCTGCCATACCGCCGGCAAGATGCGCAAGTACCGAATCCGGGTGCTGGCCGGCGACCGGGTCAACGTCGAGATGACCCCCTACGACCTGAGCAAGGGCCGGATCACCTTCCGTTTCAAGTAACCGTTGAGCGGGGGGGCGAGGGAACCGGGATGCCGGCCGCCGCCAGACCCCGCCTGATCCTCGCCTCGACGTCGCTTCGCCGCCTCGACCTGCTGCGCCAGATCGGCATCGACCCCGACGCCGTGGTCCCGGCCGAAATCGACGAGACCCCCAGACGCCGCGAGTTGCCGGCCGACCTCGCCCGCCGCCTGGCCGCCGACAAGGCCGCCTTCGTGGCCGGGCGCTTCGCCGGCGACCTGGTGCTGGGCGCCGATACGGTGGTCGCCTGCGGCCGCCGGGTGCTGCCCAAGGCCCACGACGAGGCCCAGGCCCGGGACTGCCTGGCCCTGCTCTCGGGGCGCCGCCACCGGGTCTACGGGGGGGTCACGGTGATCGACCGGATGGGGCGCGCGCACCACCGCCTGGCCGTCACCGCGGTCGCGGTGAAGCGCCTCGAGAGGCGGGAGATCGACGACTACATCGCCGCCGGCGAATGGCGCGGCAAGGCCGGGGCCTACGCCATCCAGGGCCGTTTCGCGGCCTGCGTGCGCAAGATCTCCGGCTCGTACTCCAACGTCGTCGGCCTGCCCCTGTTCGAGACCGCGTCCCTGCTCAAGGGGCTGGGCCATGGCATCACTTCGGGAGCATGATCGTCCCATGGCCATCGACAGCATCCTGATCAACGCCGCCCCCGGCGAGACCCGCATCGCCCTGGTCGAGGGGCGGCGGCTGTGCGAGTTGGTGGTCGCGCGTGCGGACATGGGGAGCGTCGCCGGCAACGTGTATCTGGGCCGGGTCGCCAGGGTGCTGCCGGGCATCCAGGCCGCCTTCCTCGACATCGGCCTCGAGCGGGCCGGGTTCCTGGCCCTCGCCGAGGCCCGCCCGCCCGGCCCCCGCGAGGCCGCCGCCGACAGCATCTCGGACTACCTCGGCGAGGGCGACAGCGTGGTCGTCCAGGTCCAGCGGGACCCCGGCGACGACAAGGGGGCCCGGCTGACCACCCGGCCGACCCTCCCCGGGCGCTATGTGGTCTACGCCCCCGGCCTCGGCGGGATCAAGGTGTCGCGACGGATCGCCGACGAGGACCAGCGGGCCCGACTGGAGAGCCGGCTGCGGGCCCTGATCGAGGGCAGCGAGGGGGTGATCGCGCGCACCGCGGCGGCGGCCGCCGATCGGCAGGCGTTGGCCGACGATCTCGACGCGCTGCGCGACACCTGGGCCAAGATCGCCGCCGGGCGCGACGCCGGGCGCCCGCCGGCGTGCCTGCACAGGGACCTGGAGCCGCTCCACCAGGTGCTGCGCGACGAGGCCGGGCCCGGGCTGCGGAGCATCCTGGTCGACCAGGCGCGGACCCACGCCGAGGTCGTCGAGGCCTGCCGGCGCCTGGCTCCCGAGCTGGCCGACAGGGTCGAACTCGATGGCGGCCCCGAGCCCCTGTTCGAGGCCCACGGCATCGACGAGCAGATCGAAGAGGCCCTGGCGCCCGCCGTGGAGCTGCCCTCGGGAGGCAATATCGTGATCGAGGAGACCACGGCGCTGACCGCCATCGATGTCAACACCGCCGCCGCCTCGGAACGCGGCCGCCCCGAGGACACCGCGCTGGCCACCAACCTCGAGGCGGCGGCCGAGATCGCCCGCCAGCTCCGCCTACGCAACCTGAGCGGGCTGGTGGTGGCCGACTTCGTGGCGATGAAACAGAACCACAACACGGGCAAGGTGCTCGACGCCCTGCGCCGGGCGGTGAGCAATGATCCGTGTTCGACCCACGTCATCGGCTTCACCCGCCTGGGGCTGGTCGAGATGACCCGCCGCAAGCGGCGCCAGTCGCTGTCGCGCACCCTCGGCGTTGGGTGCCCGACCTGCGCCGGGGCCGGAAGGGTCAAGTCGCCCCTCGGGGCCGCCCTCGAGGCCCTGCGCGCCGTGCTCCGCGAGGCCGCCGCCGGGCCGGGGACGGCGTTGGCGGTGCGCGCCGACCCGGCGCTGATCGAGGCCCTCGGCGGCGCCGCCCG
>CAZWEZ010000115.1:0-10826 GCA_964632795.1 uncultured Thalassospiraceae bacterium
AGGTCGTCCCAGCGGCGCCCGGCGCAGGCCGACCACAGCATCGGCCAGTGCAGCGAGAACAGCATCTTGTCGAGGACGATGATCCGCTCCAGGTTGGGCACCGCCTCGAACAGGGGCGCCGCCGCCGGCCCGCAGGCAATGGTGACGCGGGCCTCGGGATGCTCCCCGAACAGGTGGTCGAGCAGGCCGGTGGAAAGGATCGCGTCGCCGACCCGGGTCGAGGTGATGAACAGCATCCTCATGGATCGAGGTTATACGATATGGGTCGAGGTTATACGACCGCCGAAAAGGAGTTGCAAAGCCTCCGCCGGCGGCTCCGGGCCGTTTGCCGGCCGGGCGCCGTGTGGTAGACTCCCCCGCCCCGGCCCCCGCCGGGGGCCGGAACTCAACTGGGCGAAGGCGTTTGCCGATGACCGAGAAATCGTTCGTGCTGCTGATCGAGCGCGGCCTGATCGCCGTCACCGGGGAGGACGCGTGCGGCTTCCTCCAGGGCCTGGTGTCCAACGACGTCGAGCGGGTCGGCGAGGAGCGCGCCGTCCACGCCGCCTTCCTCACCCCCCAGGGCAGGTACCTGCACGACTTCTTCATCTCCCGGATCGGCGACATCCTGGTCCTCGAGTGCGAGGACGAGCGCCGCGACGACCTGCTGGGGCGGCTGTCCAAGTACAAGCTGCGCTCCAAGGTGGTGCTGGGCGATCCGCCGGGCGACTACGTGGTCGGGGCGCTGTTCGGCGAGGGGACGCTGGAGGCCCTCGGGCTGACCGAGGAAGCGGGCCGCGCGGCGCCCTTCGCCGGCGGCGTCGCCTACGTCGATCCCCGCTTGCCCGGGGCCGGGGTGCGGGCGGTGATGCTGCGCAAGCGGTTCGTCAAGGCCCTCGAAAGGACCGGCTTCAAGCCCGCCCCGCCGGACCGTTACGAGACCCTGCGGCTGTCCCTCGGGCTGCCCGACGGCAGCCGCGACCTGGTGGTCGAGAAGGCGTTCCTGCTCGAGAACGGCTTCGACGAGCTCAACGGCATCGATTGGGACAAGGGCTGCTTCCTGGGCCAGGAACTGACCGCGCGGACCAAGCACCGGGGGCTGATCAGGAAACGGCTGATGCCGGTCGCCATCGACGGCCCGCTCCCCGAATCGGGGACCCCGGTCATGTTCGAGGGCAAGGAGGCCGGGGTGATGCGCTCGGGCCTCGGCGACATCGGGCTGGCGATGATCCGCCTCGAGCACCTGGAATCGGCCGCCGGATCGGCGGCCGGCTTCACCGCCGGCGAGGCCCGTCTGACCCCGCGCAAACCCGAGTGGGCGGAGTTTTAGTGACCGCGGGGGGCGGCGAGGAGGTCCCCGAGATCCTGGTCCCCGTCGCCGAGCAGTTCCGGCGGCGGATCAAGCGCTACGGCGCCGGTCCCCGCGGCGTCTGCTGGCGGAGCGCCGAGCGCCAGCAGCTCCGCTTCGAGGTGCTGGCGGCGATCCTCGACGGCGAGCGGGGAAACATCAGTGTCGGCGACCTGGGGTGCGGCTACGGCGCCCTGTTCGATTTCCTCGGCGGGCTTCCCATGCCGCGGGTGGAGCGTTACGTCGGCTACGACATCTGCGCCGAGATGCTGAGGGCGGCGCGGCGGCGGATCGACGATCCCCGCGCCGCCTTCATCGAAAGCTCGCGCCCGACCGCCGACGCCGACTACGGGTTCGCGGCGGGCACCTACAACCTCAAGCACGACGCCGACGACGCCACCTGGAACGCCTACGTCAAGATCAGCCTCGCCGAGCTGTGGGCGAGGAGTCGCAGGGGCCTGGCCTTCAACATGCTGAGCATCGACAGCGAGCTGCGCCAGAAGAACCTGTACTACGGCGATCCAAGCGATTTCATGGAGTTCTGCGCGCGCGCCCTCTCTCCCCGCGTGACCCTGCTCGACAACCACCCCCTGACCGACTGGACCATCCTGGTCCGGCGGTAGGGGACTCTGAGCGATCAGAGTTCCAAGAGTTCCGGTGACATGTTAATTGTCTCTCCCATTCACCTGTGTCAGGTTTTTCTCATGGCACGATTGGCGCGGGTGGTGGCACTGGCCCCAAAGAAGGTTCCATCCCTGCACCGGTCCTTAATACCAAGGGGCACTGATAATGACCCATAGAGATCGCCTCGGCGTGTCGCCGGGTAGGAGGAAAGCCGCCGGCGATGCGGTGCCATCGTCAAGGCTTTTCGACGCCCTCCGGCGGCACGCCGAGGCGACCGGAGGCGGCTTTCCAAGGCTTTCGGACGTCGTCGCGTGGCCCTTGTGATGGGCCGCCATCACGGCGGGCCACGCTCCTAGCCGAAAGCCTTGGAAAGCCGTCTCTATGGGTCATTATCAGTGCCCCTTGGTATTATTTCGCTACGCCATGGTTTTCCAGCCTTGATGATCCGCCAAAGTTCTTCGTAAACTTCAGGAGGAGTGTCTTACATGAAGAAATTCTTTCTCATCCTGCTGGCGGTGATCGGCATTCCCGTTGCCGCCTTCGCGCTGTGGATCGCTTTCGAGGTGACGGTTCTGCTGATGGCCAGCACCGACTATGACGAAGGCGACTACGCCGCGGCCATGGAAAAATGGCGGCTCGCCTCCAGCTACGCTTTTTCCGGTCAGGCCGATACCAAGATCGGCAAGCTCTATCTCGAGGGCAAGGGGGTGGAACAGGACGAGGACGAGGCCACCAAATGGTTCGCCCGCGCCGCCGCCAACTACGACCTGGAAGGCATCTATAACCTGGGGTTGCAATATAATCTGGGCCGCGGCGCGCCGCTTGATTATGTGGAAGCCGCGCGTCACCTGGGCCTGGCCGCCGAAAACGGTCATGCCGCCGCCCAATATTTTCTCGGCACCATGTACATGTTGGGTCAGGGGGTTCCCAAAGACCTGCGAGAAGCCGAGAAATGGCTGCTTCAAGCCGTCGCCAACGGCGATTACCACGTCCGCTACGGGCTCAGGGCGTTTTACCTGTTAGGGCTGTCGAAGACCGATCCGGAAAGCGAACTCTATGATCCGATGGAAGCCTATAAATGGTTGCTTCTGGCTGTCGTCGTCGGCGACCAGGAGGCCGACGACCAGCTGACCGGGCTCGACGAGGTGATCACCGAGGACCAGGCCGCCGAAGCCAACAAGCGCGCCGTCGCCTGGATGACGGAAAACGTCGAGGTCGATTAGGGCGTCTCCTCCCAGATATCCTCTCCCAGTTCCAGATCCGACATATTCTCTTCGCCACGCCCACGGTGGCGCAAACTTTCACCGCCGATCCGGCGGTGTCGGCGTTTTTTAAGGGCCGCCGGAACTACAGGTTATACCAACCTGCACTAATAATGACCCATAGAGATCGCCTCGGCGTGCCGCCGGGTAGGAGGAAAGCCGTCTCTATGGGTCATTATTAGTGCAGGTTGGTATTAGCCCTGATGCGTTGGGCCAGGGCCGCCATGTCGTCCACGTCGCCGGCGTTCAGCGGCCAGTTCATGGTCAGGCCGTCGTCGGCGGATCGGGGGATGACGTGGAGGTGGAAGTGGAGCACCGACTGGGCGGCGCCCGGGCCGTTGGCCTGGACCAGGTTGAGGCCGTGGGGCCGCAACGTCTCTTGCACTGCCGCGGCCACCTTTCGGGCGGCCAGCACGGTGGCGCTCAGCCATTCCTCCGGGGTCGCGAACAGGTCCTCGGAATGGAACTTGGGGACCACCAGGGCATGGCCCGGGGCGACCGGGTTGATGTCGAGGAAGGCCAGCGTGCGGTCGTCCTCGGCGAGCTCGAGACACGGGATCTCCCGGCGGATGATCTTGCAGAAGATGCACTCGGCGTCGAGCGTCATGGCGCTCCCCTTCTTCTCGAGTCTCAGGCGTTGGTCTCGGCCTCGACGCCGAGCGCCGCCTGGGCGGCGGCCAGCCGGGCGATGGGCACCCGATAGGGCGAACACGACACGTAATCGAGGCCGATCTCATGGCAGAAGTGGACCGAGTCCGGATCGCCGCCGTGCTCGCCGCAGATACCGACCTCGAGGTCGGGGCGCACGGCGCGGCCGCGTTCGATGGCGATCCGCATCAGCTCGCCGACCCCTTCGCGGTCCAGCGTGACGAAGGGATCGACCTCCAGCAGGTCCTGTTCCAGATAGACCTGGATGAAGTTGCCGGCGTCGTCGCGCGACAGCCCGTAGGTGGTCTGGGTCAGGTCGTTGGTGCCGAGGCTGAAGAACTCGGCGCGCTCGGCGATCCGGCCGGCCAGCAGGGCGGCGCGGGGCAGCTCGATCATGGTCCCGACCAGGTAGTGGACCTCGACCCCGGTCGCCTTCATCACCTCCTTGGCGATCCGCCGCACCATGTCGGTGAGCACGTCGAGTTCCTTCTTGATGCCGATCAGCGGGATCATCACCTCGGCCTTCACCGATTTGCCCCCCTTGGTCAGCTCGCAGGCCGCCTCGAAGATGGCCCGGGCCTGCATCTCGTAGATCTCGGGATACGTGATGCCGAGCCGGCAGCCCCGGTGGCCGAGCATCGGGTTGACCTCCTCGAGCTGCATCGCCCGGTTCCTGACCGTCGCCACGTCGGTGCCCGCGGCGGCCGCCACCTCGGCCATGTCCGCCTCGGTCTGGGGCAGGAACTCGTGGAGCGGCGGATCGAGGAGGCGGATGGTGACCGGCAGCCCGGCCATGATGTCGAACAGCTCGAGGAAGTCCTGGCGCTGGTAGGGCAGCAGCTTGTCAAGCGCGGCGCGGCGGTGCTCGACGTCCTTGGCGATGATCATCTCGCGCATGTGGATGATCCGCTCGGGGTCGAAGAACATGTGCTCGGTACGGCACAGACCGATGCCCTCGGCGCCGAAATTGCGCGCCATCTCGGCGTCGGCCGGGGTGTCGGCGTTGGCCCGCACCTCCATGGTGCGGATCTCGTCGACCCACTCCATCAGCTTGGCGAAGTCACCGGTCATCGCCGGCTGGATGGTCGGCACCTCGCCGATCATCACCTCGCCGGCGGCGCCGTCGATGGTGATCACGTCGCCTTCGCCAAGCACCGTCTCGCCGGCGGTGATGGTCTTGGCGGCGTAGTCCACCCGCAAATCCCCGGCCCCCGAAACGCAGGGCGTGCCCATGCCCCTGGCGACCACCGCGGCGTGGCTGGTCATTCCGCCCCGGGTGGTCAGGATGCCCTCGGCGGCGTGCATGCCTCCGATGTCCTCGGGCGAGGTCTCGATCCTGACCAGGATCACCTTTTCGCCCCGTTCGGTCCATTTCTCGGCGTCCTCGGCGTTGAACACCATCCGTCCCGTGGCCGCTCCCGGCGAGGCCGGCAGCCCCTTGCCCAGCAGCTTGCGCTCGGCCTTGGGATCGAGCATCGGATGGAGCAAGTGGTCGAGCTGCGCCGGATCGATCCGGCGCACCGCCTCGGCCTTGTCGATCAGGCCTTCGCCGACCATGTCGACGGCGATCTTGAAGGCCGCCTGTGAGGTTCGCTTGCCGGACCGGGTCTGGAGCATCCACAGCTTGCCCTGCTGGATGGTGAACTCCATGTCCTGCATGTCCGTGTAGTGGCGCTCCAGGGCCTGGCGTACCGAGAGCAGCTCGGAATAGATGACGGGCATGCTTTTCTCGAGCGATTCCAGGTCCGAATCGTTGGCCCGCTTCTCGGCCTCGGTCAGCGGCTGGGGGGTGCGGATGCCGGCGACCACGTCCTCGCCCTGGGCGTTGAACAGGAATTCGCCGTAATAAGCGTTGTCGCCGGTCGACGGGTTGCGGGTGAAGCAGACCCCGGTGGCGCAGTCCGCGCCCATGTTGCCGAACACCATCGCCTGGACGTTGACCGCGGTGCCCCAGTCCTCGGGGATGGCGTGCAGCTTGCGGTAGGTGATCGCGCGCTTGGTCATCCAGCTCCCGAAGACGGCGCCGATCGACCCCCACAGTTGTTCCTGGGGGTCTTCGGGGAAGGGCTCGTCCAGCTCCTCGGCGACCTTGTCCTTGAACCGCTCGACCAAGACCTTCCAGTCCTCGGCGTCGAGCTCGGTATCCAGCTTCAGGCGGCGCTCCTCCTTACGCGCCTCCAGCAGTTCCTCGAAGTGGTAGCGATCGACCCCCAGCACGACGTCCGAATACATCTGGATGAAGCGGCGGTAGCTGTCGTAGGCGAAGCGCTCGTCGCCGCTGCCCTCGGCCAGGCCCTTCACGGTGTCGTCGTTGAGGCCCAAATTCAGCACGGTGTCCATCATCCCGGGCATCGAGGCCCGGGCGCCCGAGCGCACCGACAGCAGCGTCGCCTTGGCGGGATCGCCGAAGCGCGCGCCCATGATCTTCTCGACCCCGGCCACCGCGGCGTCAACCTGGGCGGCCAGGTCGTCGGGGAAGACGCCGTCGTTCTCGGTGTAGTGGGTGCAGACCTCGGTGGTGATGGTGAAACCGGGGGGCACGGCGATGCCGAGGCTGCTCATCTCGGCCAGGTTGGCGCCCTTGCCGCCGAGCAGATCGCGCATCTCGGCGCGGCCCTCGGCGCTGCCGCCGCCGAAACCGTATACCCACTTGGTCATCGCTCTCCTCCCTCGATTCGCGAGAAATCGGCCACCTGGTTCATGGTTTCCACGACGCAGGCCAACAGGCACAGGCGGTTCCGCCTGAGTTTATTGTCTTCCACGTTGACGGTCACCTCATCGAAGAACGTATCGACCGGCGACCTCAACCGGGCCAGCACCGCCATGGCGTCGGTGAAGTTTTCCTTTTCCAGCAGCGGCTCGCAGCCTCCCCGGACATCCTGTAACGCGTTCCACAACGCGACTTCAATATTTTTGGCCATTTCCGGCTCATATGCGGCGGGTTGGAACGTCGTGTCGTCCTTTTTCCCCTCGATGCGCACGATGTTGGCGGCGCGCCGGTAGGCGATCAGCAGGTTGGCTCCGTCGTCGGTGTCCAGGAACGCCTCCAGCGCCGCCACCCGGGCCAGCAGCCGTACCAGGTCGTCCTCGCCGCCCAATGCGAACACTGCGTCGATGTGGTCGTGGCGCACCCCTTGCCCCTTCAGGTGAACCTTGAGCCGGTCGGCGAAGAAGGACAGGAGATCGGTGCCGACCGCGCTCGGAAATGTCGTGGCGAGCGGAACCCGCAGTCCGTTCTCGACGATCAGGCGGATCACGCCCAGCGCCGCCCGGCGCAACGCGAACGGGTCCTTGGAGCCGGTCGGCTTCTCGTCGATCTCGAAGAAGGCGGCCAGGCTGTCGATCTTGTCGGCCAGGGCGACGGCGACGGAAACCGGCGCCGAGGGGCAGGTGTCGTTGGGGCCCTGGGGCGAATAGTGCTCGGCGATGGCCTCGCCCACCACCTCCGCCTCGCCGTCGTGAAGCGCGTAGTAGCGGCCCATGACTCCTTGCAGTTCCGGGAACTCGCCGACCATCTCGGTGGACAGGTCGGCCTTGCACAGCAGGGCGGCGCGTTCCGCCATACCGGGATCGGCGCCGGTGGATTCGGCCAATGTTCCGGCAAGCTTGACGACACGCGCGACCTTTTCCTCCACCGATCCCAGCTTGGTGTGGAACACCCTGCCCTTCAGCGCCTCGACCCGGTCTTCCAGGGTCCGCTTGCGGTCCTGGTCCCAGAAGAACTTGGCGTCCGAGAGGCGGGCGCGGAGCACCCGTTCGTTGCCGGCGACGATCCTCTTGCCGCCGTCGTCGGCCTCGGTGTTAGCGACGACGATGAAGCGCGGTGCGAGGCCGCCGCTTTTATCCACCAACGAGAAGTATTTCTGGTGGTGGCGCATGGCGGTGCTCAAGACCTCGGGCGGCAGGTCCATGAAGGCGGCGTCGATGTCGCCCATCAGCACCACCGGCCATTCGGCCAACCCGGTGACCTCTTTTAGCAACTCATCGTCCGGTTTAAGGGCCAGCTTGGCCTTCTTGGCCAGTTTCTTGGCATCGGCGAGAATCTTCGCCCGCCGCTCGGCCGCGTCCAGCATCACCTTGGCCCCGAGCAGCTTGGCCTTGTAGTCGGCGAAGTCCTTGACCTTGAACGGCCTCGGCGCATGGAAGCGGTGACCGAGGGTGGTGTTCGTGAATGGAATAACGATCTGAGTTTCCTCGGGGATTGTTGAAGCAAATCCGATCTCGCCAGGAACCGCTTTCCCATCGAAAACGCATAAAAACCCATGCAAGGGACGGACCCAACGAACAGCGGTATTTCGCCAGCGCATCGACTTGGGCCACGAAAACGCATAGACCAAATCCGGGAGTTTATCCTTCAAAACTTCCACGGTTGGCCGCCCTTTCCGCTGAATGACGGCGAACCACGCCGGCCCCTTCGGGGTTTCCCGCTGTTCGCATTGTTCGATACTTTGGAAACCGACTCCTTTAAGGAATCCTTGTATTGCCTCTTCAGGTGCGCCTACACGAGGTCCTTTTCGTTCGCTCTCGATATCGGGCTGACTAGTGGGAATGTTCCGTGCGACCGCAACTAGACGACGAGGTGTTACGAATGTGTCCACATCATCGTCACTGACCAAATAGTTTTCCAGATTTCCCAGTTTCTCTTTATCTAAGAGTTCGATAAAGGATTCCAATAGTCGATCAGCAGCATCGGCCTGCATGCGCGCCGGGATCTCCTCCGAGAGCAGTTCGAGCAGCAGTTCGGGCATCGCTCAGCCCTCGTCCTGGGAGCGCAGCCAGGCCTCGCAGCAGCCCTTGGCCAACTCGCGCACCCGGGCGATGAGGGCCGGGCGTTCGGTGGCGCTGACCACGCCGCGCGCATCCAGCATGTTGAACAGGTGGCTGGCCTTGAGGCACTTCTCGTAGGCCGGCAGGGCCAGCGGCCGGTCGAGGTCCAGGAGCGCCTTGCACTCGCTCTCGGCGTCCTCGAAATGGCGTTTGAGGATTTGGGTGTCGGCGTGCTCGAAGTTATAGGCTGAGAACTCCTGCTCGTTCCGCAGGAACACGTCGCCGTAGGTCACTCCGGCGCCGTTCCAGTCGAGGTCGAAGACATTATCGACCCCCTGGATGAACATCGCCAGGCGTTCCAGGCCATACGTCAGTTCCAGCGACACCGGATCGCACTCGATGCCGCCGACCTGCTGGAAATACGTGAACTGGGTCACCTCCATGCCGTCGACCCAGACCTCCCAGCCGAGCCCCGAGGCGCCCAGCGTCGGGCTCTCCCAGTCGTCCTCGACGAAGCGGATGTCGTGGCGCCCGGGATCGATGCCGAGGTGATAGAGGCTCCTCAGGTAGAGGTCCTGGGAGTCCTCGGGCGACGGCTTGAGCAGGACCTGGAACTGGTAGTAGTGCTGGAGCCGGTTGGGGTTGTCGCCGTAGCGGCCGTCGGTCGGCCGCCGCGAGGGCTGGACGTAGGCCGCCTTCCACGGCTGTTTGCCCAGCGAGCGCAAGGCCGTCGCCGGGTGGAAGGTGCCGGCGCCGATCTCCATGTCGTAGGGTTGCAGGATCACGCAGCCGTACTCCGCCCAGAATTTCTGCAGGTCCATGATCAGCGATTGGAACGAGGGGGGCTTGCCGGCCGCCATGGCGCTCACCCCGGATAGGGGCAATCGGCGCGGCCGCAGCTGGTCATCCCGTGACCGGTAACGAAGACCCCGCAGACCCGGCACTTGACCATGTCCTCGGTCTCGGCGTCCAACGCCGCCGATTGCGGCGGCGGGGCGGGGCGCGCCCGGCCGTCGGTGGTCTTCATCCGGCTCTGGGCCGCGAGCTCGCGCTGCTTCTGCACCCGGCCGACCCACTTGAAGCCCTGCCAGACGACGATGACGACGATGACGGTGAATAGGATCTTGGACAGGCTGAGGCCTAACATGAGGAACTTTTAAGGGTCGGTGGAGAGGCGGTCAAGCGGGCTCACAAACCGAAGCGGTTCCACCACAGCCGTTCCCCGATCGCCGCCAACGCGCCGGCGGTCCACTCGAAGGCATCCCCGGCCCCCTGCCCGGCCAGCCCGCCGCGGCGCCGCCACCAGGACGGGCGGGCGCCGACCAGGCGCAGCTTGACCCGCTCGCCGAAGCGCCGGCGCATCACCGAGCGCAAATCGCCGATGCCGTCGATCAGGCCCAGCTCCAGGGCCTGGCGGCCGCTCCAGAAGGCGCCGCTGAACAACACCTTCTCGTCCGCCTTCAGCCGCCCGGCGCGGCGTTGGCGGACGTGCTCGCGGAAGTTCTCGTGGACGTCCTTCTGGATCTCCTCGAGGCGCTTGACGTCGGCCGCCTTCTCTTCGAGGAACGGGTCCAGCATCCCCTTGTGCTCGCCCGCCGCATGCAGGCGGCGCTCGATGCCGAGGCGCTCGAGCAGGGCCGGGAACCCGAAGCCGGAGTAGATCACCCCGATCGAGCCGATGATGGAGTTGGCGTCGGCATGGATCTCGTCGCCGGCGCAGGCCAGCCAGTAGCCGCCCGAGGCCGCCACGTCCTCGGCGAAGGCGTAGACCGGGACCGCGTTCTCCTCGGCCAGGGCGCGGATGCGCCTGGCGATCAGCGACGCCTGGACCGCCGAGCCGCCCGGCGAGTTGATGGCCAGGGCCACCGCCTCGAGGTTGGAAAGCTTGAACGCCCGCTCGATGGCGCGGGCCTGGGTGTGCAGGCTCAGCCCCCGGCGCAGGGGACCCACATGGCCGATCACCCCGGACAGTCGGAGCACCGCCACCACCGGGGGCGGGTCGCGGAACCGCTCGAACGGCAACAGGGCCAGCAGCGAACGGAAATTCATGGCGTCAGTGTACTTCCAAATAAAGGCGACAGCGAGTTGAATGGAACGAATTTAATGGTGACTGAGTTTAATGGTGACTGTATATAGTTTTTTTAAAAAACTATATACAGTCACCATTAAACTCAGTCACAACGTCAAGCCGGCGCCTT
>CAZWEZ010000116.1:0-10751 GCA_964632795.1 uncultured Thalassospiraceae bacterium
CAGGCTCGGCGGCCGGGGGCCGCAGCGCCCAGGGGGGCGGCTCGGCGGCGGCGCGCCGGGCCGGCTCGGCCGGTTCGGTGTCGTCGCTGGAAGCCGTCTGGGGAGTGCTCAGCCGCCATCCGGTTTCCCCGTCCTCGAGGGCGACCTCTCCGGCGTGGCCGTCCAGGGCGGCGGCGACGAGGTCGTACCAGCAGCCCTCGGGGCGGCCATTCTTAGTTTCCCAGCCGCCGACGTAGAGGCGGTCGCGGGCCCGGGTCATGGCGACGTACAGCAGGCGGCGGTATTCGGCCTCGCCGCGGGCGGCGGCGGTCTCGCGCAGCCGCCGGCACAGCGCCTCCTCGGTGTCCTTGTGCGAGGGCCACAGCAGCGGCGGTTCGCCCTCGCCGCCCCACAGCAGCCCGCGATCCTGCCGCGGACGCGGCTTGGAGCAGGTGTCGGGAAGGATGACGATGTTGGCCTGCAGGCCCTTGGCGCCGTGGACGGTCATCACCCGAACCGCGCCGCGGCCGGTTTCCAGGTCGCGCTTGATCTCGGTTTCCCCGGCCTCCAGCCAGTGCAGGAACCCCTGCAGCGAGGGCACGTGGCGGCGCTCGTAATCGAGGGCCAGGGTCAGGAACTCGTCGATCGGATCGCCGGCGTCGGGGCCCAGCCGGGCGAGCAGCCGCCGCCGACCGCCGCCCGGGCCCAGGACCTCGGCGAAGAACTCGTGGGGCGGCGCGTAGTCGGCCTTGGCCAGCAGGGCGGCCAGCGTCGCCCGGGCCTCGGCGAACAGCGGACGCTCGGAGCGCCGCCGCCCGAGGGTCTCCCACAGCCCCCCTCGGCGGCGGTGGGCGAGGTCGAACAGGGCCTCGTCGTCGAAGCCGATCAGCGGCCCCTTGAGGACCACCGCCAGGTTCAGATCATCCCCGGGAAGCAGCAGGAAGCGGCCCAGCGCCACCAGGTCCATCACCGCCAGCTGTTCGTTGAGCACCATGCGGTCGACGCCGGCCACCGGGATTCCCCGCTCCTTGAGGCAGCGCACCATCTCCTCGAAGAACGCCGAGCGGGTGCGGACCAGGATCAGGATGTCGCCGGGACGGATCGCCCGCCCGGCCGCGACCAGGACCTCCCCGTTGTCCAGCCAGCCGGCGATCCGGCGGGTGATCCGCGCCGCCAGGCGCGCCGGCGGGCTGTCCACGGGCAGGAGGTCGAGGGGCGCGTCCCAGGGGGCGATGTCGGGGACCTCGGCGGGGGTGACGGTGGGCCACAGCTCGACCAGCCCGGCCTGGCCGCCGCGTACCGTCCGGTGGCGCACCGGGCGGTCGACGGAGGTCAGGCCGCCTCCGGCCGCCTCCGGCGCGAACACCCGGTCCACCGCCTCGAGCACCGCCGGCGTCGAACGGAAGGAGAGGAACAACTCCTCGGGGCGCAATTCCATGCCGGCCGCCTCGGCGCGGACGGTGAAATGGCCGCGCATGGCCTCGAAGGCCTCGGGCGCCGCCCCCTGGAAGCTGAAGATGGACTGCTTCTCGTCGCCCACCGCGAACACGGTACGTGGACCCTCGCGGGCTCCGAAACCGGCGAAGAAATCGCCGGCCAGGGCGGCGATCACCTGCCACTGTTCGGGGCTGGTGTCCTGGGCCTCGTCGATCAAGACGTGGTCGAGGCCGCCGTCCAGCTTGTAATGGACCCACGACACGCCGCCGTCGCTGCGCAACAGGTCGCGGGCCTTGAGGATCAGGTCGTCGTAGTCCAACTGGGCGCTGGCCTCCTTGAGGGCGTCGTAGTCGTCCACCAGCACCGCGCCGAGGCGGACCACGGCCGCCGTCGAGCGGCCGACGGCCACCGCCTTGAGCCGCTCGCCGACGGCCGCCAGACGCGCCTGTTCGGCGAGCAGGACGGCGGCGGCGTCGGAGTCGGCCTTTTGCGCCTTCTTGGTGATCAGGTTGCTCTCGGCCCTGGCTTCGCCGGGCTTGGTCAGGAAGACCCGGCTATAGGGCTCGAAACCCGCGATCCGCTCCCGCACCGCGGCCAGCCAGGCGCGGATGGCCTCGGCCCGTTCCTTGTCCTTCGCCGTGCCCGCGTCCAGGGCCTCGCAGGCGTCGGTCAGGGCATCGCCGTCGAAGGCGGCTTCGGCGCAGGCGGCGGCGATCACCGACCCTTCATCGGTGTCGTGGTCCAAACCCAGGGTCTCGTAAACCCGTCCGATCAGCCCCTCGGGGCCGCCCCAACGGGCCACCAGGTCGCGCAGGCGGCTCCGCTCGGCGATCAGTTTGCCGATCACCCCGGTGAAGGCGTCCTGGTCGAGGAGCCCCGCCATGTGCTCGACGGCCGCCGCCAGTTCCGGATCGCTTCCGGCGAAGGCGCGGGCCAGCATCCGGTCGCGGGCCTCGGCCAGCAGCTCGCCGGCGCTGCGTTCGTCGAGGACCGAAAAATGGGGGGCGACCCCGGCCTCCAGGGGAAAGCGGCCGAGCAGCGATTCGCAGAACGCGTGGATGGTCCGGATGTTGAGGCCGCCGGGGGCCTCCAGGGTGTCGGCGAACAGGCGGCGCGCCAGCTCCATCTCGGCGACCGAGGGCGGACCGCCGACCAGCTCTTCCAGCTCCCCGGCCAGTTCCCCGCCGTCCATCACCGCCCACCGGCCGAGCCTGTTGCCGAGCCGGTTGGCCATCTCGGCGGCGGCCGCCTTGGTGAAGGTCAGGCACAGGATGCGCCCCGGCGCGGTGCCCGACAGCAACAGCCGGGCGATGCGGTCGACCAGGACGTGGGTCTTGCCGGTGCCGGCGCTGGCCGAAACCCATACCGAACGCGACGGGTCGGCGGCGGCGGCCTGTCCGTCGACGATCATGAATCCTCTCCGCTGGCGGCGGCCCATTCCTTGACCCGGGCCAGGTGGTCGTAGTCGGCGAAGCGCGACAGGAACATGGGGCGGGGCCGGGAGCGGTAGGGCATGTCGGGATCGTCGAAGGCGGCGACCAGTCTCTCCAGGCCGGCCAGGGCGTCGGCCGCGACCTCGGCGACGTCGATATCGAGCGGTTTCCCCGTTCCCGGCTCGCGTCCCCCCGACAGGCGGACGTAGAGCAGCTCGTCGACCGTCCCCGCGGGCACCCCCTCGAAGCCGCCGGCCATAGCGATCGCCGCCTCCAGGGGAAGCTGGGGGGTCAGTCCGCTCTCGACCTGCTTCTTGCTCGGCGGCTGGCCGGTCTTGTAATCGACGATGGCCAGCCCGCCGCCGGCCAGGCGGTCGATGCGGTCGGCGCGCCCGGTGAGGGTGAAGGTGCCGCCCGGGGCGGCCACCTCCAGCCGTCCGCCGGCCTCGGTGGCGGCGGGCGCGTACCCGCGGCGGCGGCGGTCGCCCTCGAAATCGACGAACCAGCGGGCGATACGCCGGAACCGGGGCCACCAGAAGGCGCGCACCCCGGGCCACGCCATCAGGTCGCTGAACACCTCCTCGCCGATCGCCAGCAGCCGCTCCAGGGCGTTGGCGGGCAGTTCGCCGGGGTGGTCCCTGACGAACCGTTCCAGGATGCGGTGGACGATGGTCCCCCGCTCGGCGGCGCCGGGATCGGCGTCGATGGGTTCCAGCGGTTCCAGGCCGAGGATGTTGCGGGCATGGATGGTGTAGGGATCGCGGATCCAGGTCTCGATCCGACTCACCGAGAGGGAGCGCGGCCGCGCCGCCAGCGGCGGCCGGGGTTGGGGCGGCGGCGCCGGGCGGTAGTCGGCGTCGTCGAGCCGGTAATACCAGCCGAGCCAGTCGTCGTGCGGAGCCATTACCGTTTCCAGGGCGCTCCCGGCGAGCCGGTTGGCGAGCCGCAGCAGCCACCGCGAGGGCACCGTCGGGGTGCCGGCGACCCGCTGCGAGCGGGTCATCACGACGCGGGGCGCCGAGAAGGCCTGGGTGAAGTCGTGGCCCGCCAGCCCGATCCTGCGTTCCGGAGGCGGCAGCCCGAAGGCCTCCATCATCGGCCGGCTCATCCATGGCCCGGCCTCGGCCTGGGGCGGCCAGGCGCCCTCGTTGAGGCCGCCCAGGATCACCACGTCGGCGTGCTGGAGGCGGGCCTCGAGCAGTCCCCAGATGTGAAGCCGGGGGTGGCGGCCGTAACGCGGGCGCACCACCCGGCCGGCGATCAGGGTCTCGAACAGCGCCGGGTAAGCGGCCCCGCCGACCGCCTCGAGGACCTCGGCGGCGTCGTTCAGTTCGGCCACGAAGCCGGCCACCGCCTCCCCGGCCTCCCCGGCCCATAGCCGCTCGGGCCCCGGTTCGGTGTCGGAGGCGGCCAGCGCCTCGGCCGCCGCGACGTGGGCGGCCAGCAGCTCGCCGAGCGGCGCCGCGGGGCGCGCCAGGACCTCGGCGAAGGGTCGGACCGCCGTCTCGAGCGCCTCGAGCAAGGGGCCGCCGTCGCCCAGCCCGGCCACTCCGGGGGCCGGGCGGGGGCCGCGCAGGACGGCGCTCTCCAGGGACCGCACCCGTTCGAGGAACTCCCGACGCGCCATCCCGCCGGCGGCCAGCGGGTGCTTGAGGGCGGCCAGCAGGGGCACCGGGGCGAAGTCGGCCTCGGCCATCCGCGCGATCAGCCCGAGGAAGGCGCCGGGCGGGGTCCGCGACAGCTCAATGCCCGCCGAATCGTCGATCTCCACCCCCCAGCGGCCCAGCTCGGCGGCCACCCGCCGGGCCAGCGCCCGGTCCGGGGTGATCAGGGCCGCCGTCCGCCCGTCCTCGGGGTGCTCCAGGGTCCGGCGCATGACGAGGGCGATCACCCCGGCCTCCTCGCGCGGCGTCGGGCAGTCGATGCGCTCGACCCCGTCGAGGGCGACCGGCGGCACCTCGTCCGATCTGGCGCCGGATATGGCGGCGGCCGGTCTCAGGGCCTGGTTGATCAGCCTCGCCCGTTCCACGGGCGAGCCCTCGATCCCGGGATGGGGCCAGTCGCCGACCGCCTCGGCTTGGGCGCCCAGGTGGGCGAGGAGGCGGACCATGCCGTACTGGGGATGGGACGGCCCGACGGCCTCGACGGTGGCCCCGTCGGCCTCGCGGTCGAGCCCGGGCAGCACCACGCAGCCCTCGGGCAGGTGGGCGACCACACCCAGCAGGTCGGCGGTGGCCGGGATCGAGCCGGTCGAGCCGGCGGCGATCACCGGTCCCTCGGGCGGCCGCCGGCGCCACGCCTCGGCCTGGGCGTCGAGCAGCAGGTTGCGGCGCCGGGCCGGGTCCAGGCAGCCCTCGGCGGCCAGCACCTCGGGCCAGCGCTCGCTGACGATCTTCAGAAACTCGAGGGTGGTCCGCCAGTGGTCGGCGAAGGCCTCGGGGGCGAGGGCGGCCAGCCCCGCGAACGACAGCCGCTCGGTGTCCACCTGGTCGAGCAGCCGGGCCAGCTCGGCGGCCAGGCGCGCCGCCTGTTCCGGGGTCGGGTCGCGTTCCCGGTCGGCGATCACCAGCCGGCTCAGCAGCAGCTGGCGGCGCAATCCGGAGATCGCCGGGGGGACCTCGAGTCCGCCCGGGGTTTCGGCGTCCCAGCCGGCCAGCGCCAGCTCGTCCTCGTCGATGTCGCCGATCGGGCTCAGCCGGGGCAGCAGCAGCGGCCGCCCCTGGTTCAGCCTCAGGAAGGCCTCGCCCAGGGAGCGGCAGGCGCGCCTTGTGGGCAGCAGCACCGTGACCCCGGCCAGGTCCTCGGGACCGCCGCCGAGCCGGCACCGGATGCCGGCGGCCAGGGCGTCGACGAAGGGGACCCCGGCGGGGATCGTATACAGCGCCGGTGCGCTCCGCCGGGCCCGGTTCATCGGCGCTTGACCTCGGGGTAGCGGTCCCTCATGAAGGCCTCGGCCTCGGCCAGGCCGTCGGGGGTGCCGATGTGGAACCATTCGCCGTCGTGGACGATGCCGTAGAGCCGCCCGGCCTCGATCGCCCGGTCATAGAGGAGGTTGAGGGAGAAGACGTTCTCGGCCACCCCCTTGAACAGGCGGGGATGCAGGATCTGGGCGCCGGCGAACAGGTAGGGCGTGATCTCGCCCTCGGGGCGGCGTGACAGGCGACCGTCGGCCTCGACGCAGAAGTCGCCCAGCCCCCGGTAGCCGTAGGCATCGACCGTGAAGTGGAGGAGCAGCAGGGCGTCCATGGTGGCGTCGTCCCAGGCCGTGGCCATGCGTTCCAGCGCTCTCTCCCTGCCGTTGAGCCACAGGGAGTCGGCGTTGACCACGAAGAACGGGTCGCGGCCCAACGTTCCCAGAGCCTTCTTGACCCCGCCGCCGGTGTCGAGAAGCCGGTCCTCGGACGAGAAGCGCAGGTCCGGGGACGGGCGCGAGCCCAGATGCTGCTCGATCAGGTGGCCCAGGTAATGGAGGTTGATCGTCACCGTCTCGACGCCCAGCTCCTCGAGCCGGTCGAGGTTCCAGTCGAGCAGCGTCCGCTCGGCGACCTTGACCAGCGCCTTGGGCAGCAGCTTGGTGATCGGCCTCAGGCGCACCCCGCGGCCGGCGGCCAGCACCATCGCCCGCCTGGGGGCGCAGCCGGAGGGGTAGAGCACACCGCCCTTCCTTGCCTTTGCCTTTGCTGCTTTCTTTTTTACTTTTGTTGTGCCGGGCATGGCGGGATTCCTCTCGTCGCGGCGGGGACGTGGCGCTCGAACCAGTCGGCGACGGCCCCCAGCGGCGCCTGTTCCAGGGCCCGTTCCAGCAGCCGCCACAGGCGGGGAATGTGTACCAGATAATCGGCCTTGCCGTCGCGCACGCAGAGCCGGGTGAAGATGCCGATCACCTTGGCGTGGCGCTGGGCGCCGAGCACGGTGTAGACGGCGCGGTCGAAACCGGGCAACGCGGCGGTGTAGCGCTCGAGCATGGCGGCGGCCAGTCCGGGGTCGATATCGCGCCGGGCGTCCTCGAGCAGCGACACCAGGTCGTAGGCCGCCGGCCCGGCCACCGCGTCCTGGAAGTCGAGCAGGCCGCAGGCGGCGACCCCGGGGCGCCCGGCGAGCCACAGCAGGTTGTCGACATGGTAGTCGCGCAGGACCAGGGTCCGGGGCTGGGCGTGGAGCGCCGGGAACAGGGACAGCCAGGCCTCCCGGTAGGAATCGCGGACCCCGGGCGCGGTCGGCCGGCTGACCATCGCCGGCAGGTACCAGTCGGTGAACAGCAGGGCCTCCTCAAGCAGCGCCGTGTCGTCGTACGGCGCCAGGCCCTGGGGCACCACCTCGGCCTCGGGCCGCCGGTGGAGGTCGATCAGGACGTCCACCGCCAAGCGGTAGAGCAACGCCTCGTCGCCGCTCCCGGCCAGCAGGCGGGTATAGGTGTCGTCGCCCAGGTCCTCCAGCAGCAGCAGCCCGGCTTCAGCGTCCTCGGCCAGCACCTCCGGCGCGCTGAAGCCGAGCCGGCGCAGGTGGCGGGCCACGGCGGCGAACGGGCGGACGTCCTCGTGGGGCGGCGGGGCGTCCATCAGGACCGCGCGGCGCCGGCCGTCCTCCAGCCGCTGGTAGCGGCGGAACGAGGCGTCCCCGGCCAGCGGCGTTGGCGCCGCCCGGGGCCAGCCGTGGGCCTCCAGGAAGGCGGCGATGAGGGCCTCGCGCTCAGCCAAGGCCGGCCTCCCGGAGCCGCCGCTCCCAGTCGCCGTGGCCCCTCAGCGTGGCGTGGCGGGCGCCCTCGTCCCCGGCGAAGGCCAACCCCACCTCCAGCCGTTCGGCGGGCAGGTACGGTCCCAGCCGGTCGGGCCACTCGATCAGCGAGATGCCCTCGGCGAAGGCCTCTTCGACGCCCAACTCAAGGGTCTCCTCGGGTCCGGCGAGGCGGAACAGGTCGAAGTGGTGGACCGGGGCGGGGGCCGCCTCGTAGGTCTGGACCAGGGTGAAGGTGGGGCTGGGGACCTCCTCGGGGGCCTCGCTCAGGGCCTCGATGAAGGCCCGCGCGAAGACCGTCTTGCCGGTCCCCAGCTCGCCGCTCAGCGCCACCACGTCGCGGCCCCGGGCGAGCCGGGCCAGCGACCGGGCAAGGGCGGCGGTGGCCGCCTCGTCGGCAAGCTCGACCTCGATCGCGATAGGCACCGTTGGCGGCATGTGACAGGACTTCGACAACCTGTTATACGCGAGATGACTATGTATCCTGTCGGCCGGGGAGTTTCCATGTCCAATACGCCTCATCGCACCGACGTGGCGGTCATCGGCGCCGGCCCCGTCGGCCTGTTCGCGGTCTTCGAATGCGGGATGCTGAACATGCGCTGCCACGTGGTCGATGCCCTGGAGGCGGTCGGCGGCCAGTGCTCGGCCCTCTATCCGGAGAAGCCGATCTACGACATCCCCGGCCACCCGGAGATCGACGCCCAGGGTCTGATCGACCGCCTGCGCCGCCAGGGAGAGCCGTTCGAGCCCGTCTACCACCTCGACCAGCGGGTGGCGAGGCTGGAGGGGGCCGAGGGCGGCGGCTGGCGCCTGGAGACCTCGACGGGCACCGTTATCGAGGCCCCGGTGGTGATGATCGCCGCCGGGGTCGGCGCCTTCGGTCCCAACCGGCCGCCGCTGGAGGGCATCGCCGACTACGAGACCCAGGGCCCCGGCCTCGGCGTCCACTACCTGGTCGGCCGCCGCGAGGATTTCCGCGCCAAGCGGGTGGTGATCGCCGGGGGCGGCGATTCGGCGGTCGATTGGGCGCTGTCGCTGGCCGAGGTCGCGGCCTCGGTGGCAGTGGTCCACCGCCGGTCCAAGTTCCGCGCCGCCCCGGGCAGCGCCGAGAAGCTGAACGAGCTGGCCGAGGACGGCGCCGTCGAGCTGGTCATCCCCTTCCAGTTGGCGGCCCTGGAGGGCGAGGCGGGGGAGCTGCACGCGGTGGTGGTCCGCGACCTGGACGGCAACACGCGGCGCCTCGAGGCCGACGCCCTGTTGCCCTTCTACGGCCTGTCCCAGGACCTGGGGCCGATCGCCGAGTGGGGCCTCGAGCTGGAGCGCAACCGCGTCGCGGTCGATCCCGCGACCTGTTCCACCGGCCGCCGGGGGGTGTTCGCGATCGGCGACATCGCCACCTACCCCGGCAAACTCAAGCTGATCCTGTGCGGCTTCTCCGAGGCCGCGATGGCGGCCCACGCCGCCTTCGGCCTGGTCCATCCCGACCAGGCCCTGCACTTCGAATACTCGACCACCAAGGGCGTGCCTGGAACATGACAGGGGCCTTCGACATCGACCGGGCGCGCCGCCAGACTCCCGGCTGCGCCGAGGTGATCCACTTCAACAACGCCGGCGCCGGGCTGATGCCGACCCCGGTGATCGAGGCCCTCAAAGACCACCTCGACCTGGAGGGGGCGATCGGCGGCTACGAGGCGGCGGAGCGGCGCCACGACGCCATCGAGGGGTTCTACGACTCGGCGGCGCGGCTGATCAACTGCGCGCCCGGCGAGATCGCCTACCTCGAGAACGCGACCCGGGCCTGGGACATGGCGTTCTACGCCCTGGCCCGGGACCTCGCGGCGGGCGACCGCATCCTCACCGCCGAGGCCGAGTACGCCAGCAACTTCATCGCCTTCCTCCAGGTCGCCAAACGCACCGGGGCGGTGGTCGATGTCATCCCCAGCGACGACGCCGGCCGGTTGTCGCTCGACGCCCTGGCCCGGGCGATGGACGGCCGGGTCAAGCTGATCGCCATCACCCACGTGCCGACCAACGGCGGCCTGGTCAATCCGGCGGCCGAGGTCGGGGTCGTGGCGCGGGACGCCGGCGTCCCCTACCTGCTGGACGCCTGCCAGTCGGTCGGCCAGATGCCCATCGACGTCGCCGAGATCGGCTGCGACATGCTGTCGGCGACCGGGCGCAAGTACCTGCGCGGCCCACGGGGCACCGGCTTCCTGTACGTCCGCCGGGAGCTGATCGGCTCGCTGGAGCCGCCGTTCCTCGACCTCCACGCGGCGACCTGGACGTCCCGGGACGGCTACGCGGTCCGCGACGACGCGCGGCGCTTCGAGAACTGGGAATCCTACGTCGCCGGGCGGATCGGGCTGGGCGCGGCCATGGACTACGCGCTGGAGTGGGGGCTGGAGGCCTGCTGGGAGCGGATCCGCTCGCTGGCCGACGGCCTGCGCCGGGGCCTGGCGGCGATCCCCGGCCTCACCGTCCACGACCTGGGCGTCGACAAGTGCGGCATCGTCACCTTCACCGCCCGCGCCCGCGACCCCGAGGACATCAAGCGCCGCCTCGAGGCCCGGACCATCAACGTCTCGGTGTCGGACCCCGCCTCGACCCTGCTGGATATGGAACGGCGGGGGCTGGACGGGCTGGTCCGCGCCTCGCTCCACTACTACAACACGAGCCGGGAGATCGACGCCTTCTGCGAGGCCGTCGAGTCGATGGTTTAATACCAGCGGTTACTCCTCTTCTTCCTCTTCCTCTTTCTTTATCTTTTTTTTCTTTTTGCCGGGGAATCCCCAGGCGGCGAGGAGAATCATCAGCGCGATGACGACCATCGCTCCGCCAAGAGCAATGACTCCGTCCATCATTCACCTCACGTCGATGTTGATAACCGCTTGGAGTACATAAAGAAAATAATAAGATTTGGTTAACGTCCACCTCGGAAAATGGACTACTGGGGCATTATCCGATCAAGCGGTTCCGTATCGGGGATTTCGGATTTCTTCGCCAAGTCGCCGGTTTCGTCCATCGACCTCGTGGAGAGTTCCTTGCCATCGTCCCAACCCGCTGTCAAGCCCGGCCATGAATTGTTCCGCCATAAATTGGTACCTGTATATAATTAAGGGGCTGTCCTAGCTAAGGACGTTTTTGTCTCAGATTTACCCATGCTTTCAA
>CAZWEZ010000117.1:0-10749 GCA_964632795.1 uncultured Thalassospiraceae bacterium
CAGGCCCCAGCCACCGAGGCCCAGTCCCAGGCCGAGGCCCTTGCCGGTCCACATCGTGCCGCCGGTCGCGGCCTTGGCGACCCCACCGGCCTTGGCGGCGGCTCCGGCGCCCTTGCCCGCGGCGGCGACCTTGCCCGCGACGCCGCCCTTGGCGGCCAAGGTGGCCTTGCCCGCGGTGGCGCCCTTGGTGGTCAGCGCCTGGCGAACCGCCTCGTTTTCGATTTCGCCGACGAGCCCGGCCGTGGCCGTTTTGCCCGCGGCGGCGGCTTTCGCCGTTCCCAGTCCCGTTGTCGCCATCGTCTGCTCCCTGTATCCCCGTCTAGACCGCCATTCCACAACCAGTGGAAGAGCAAGTGCAAATGATTATCACCCACCTGAAAATGCTCGAACTTAGATGAAGAATTATATGGGAAATGCCCATTTCCAGCAAAGTATATTTTTCGCGAACTCCCTCCCCCTCCTCTCCCCAACTCCGCTCCACCTGACCTCACATCGTGATTTTTTCTAAATATCAAGATGTTACAGGAAGCTGGCGATGGCAATATCGGGACATCCGGTGGCTGTCCCGGGGGGGCATGTGGGGGATAGCCTCCATAGCCTCCCCTGAGTGGGGGATGCCTCTTATCCACAATGCACCGTTTTCGTTTACCGGTGGTTGTGATAGTATGTATGGGCAGGTGTTCGAAGCCTGGAAATTCGGGCGCCGCATTCGTGTGCAACGTATTCCGGCTGTAAGTGAGGACTCGAAATGTCGGTGGATGCCAGCACACTGAGTTTCCTGGTCGTCACCGAGAACGGCATGGAACGCATTGCAACCAAGGACGCCCTGCATTCCATGGGGGCAAGAAATATCCGCCTGATCGACAACGGCCCCAAGGCGCTCATCGAACTGAAACATGTCCCGGCGGAGATCGTCATTTTCGACTGGGACATGTCGTCCATGAGCGGCCGGGAGTTTGCGTTACAGGTTCGTTCCAATTTGAAAGGCATCGCCCGGTTCGCCATTCTCATCGTGGTCTGCAACGACTTGTCGAAGGAACTTGCGATCGAGGCCATGAAGTTGGGGGTGCACGACTTCATCGACAAACCGATGACCATCGGTTCGCTGTCCACGCGGCTTCGCAGAAATCTCGAAAACCCCAAGGATTTCATCACTACGGGCCAATATTTCGGGCCTTGTCACGACTCGATAATCAAAGAGGAGGGCCAGGGGAACCCCGACCTCAAGAGGACCCCCCATCCTCTCGCCGACAAATTCGCCAAGACCGTTCTCTAGGCGAAACCGTCGGTCAAGGCCGGTTAGGGCCGCGATAAACCATTGATTATTTATTTCGCTCCCCGCCAGCGCCCGGAGCCCCTTTCCGGGGTTTTTCCGTGCGTTTTCAATATCCTGGCCGACCACCATATATTGGGGGCGGATAAAGTTATTTTGCCACATCCTGTTGAATGTGGTATGCCGGCTGTGGTACGATCCGCAAAACCAAAGCGTCTTTGCGGACCTGAGGCTTGCCCATGTAGAGGGGGACACCATGACGTATTCGCAGGAAATCAGCCGCGATTTTCCGGGAGCCTTTCTTTTCCTTGTCGATCAGTCCCGGTCGATGAACAAGCCTTTCGGGACCGCCGCCGACGGTCAGCCGGTGGTGCGGGCCGAGGTGGTGGCGGATGCCCTGAACAAGACCCTGGAGGAACTGGTCAACCGCTGCATGCGCGACGAGGGGGTCAGCGACTATTTCGAGATCGGCGTCATCGGTTACGGTAAAACCAACCGGCCCTCGTTCTGCTGGGAGAACGGCCTCGCCGGGCGGGCCATGGTGCCGATTTCCGAAGTGGCGGCCAATGCCCGGGTGGAAGAATGCGAGGTCGAAACGGTGGTCCGCGGCAAGACGGTCACCGAAACCGTAACCGTTTCCAGATGGTTGACCCCCCTCGCCGCCGAAAGCACGCCCATGAACGCGGCGCTTCATCTGGCCCGGGGGGCGCTGGAGGAATGGATTTTCCGGCACCCCAAGTCGTTCCCGCCGATCGTCATCAACATCACCGACGGCATGGCCAACGACGTCGACACCGACGAAAAGCTGTTGGTGACCGCCCGCCGCCTGACCAGCCTGCAGACGACCGACGGCAACGTCTTGCTGGTCAACTGCCACATCACCGGCGACGGCGACAACCCGGTGATCTTCCCGTGGAGCCCCTTGGAGCTTCCCGAAGAGCCCTATGCCCGGTTGCTGTTCCAGATGTCCAGCGAGATGCCTCCCCGCTACCGATCGGTGATTTGCGAGATCTTCGAGCGCGATCTGGACTCGACCCCGGCCATCCGCGGCATGGCCTTCAACGCCGACGGCATCGCCTTGGTCAAGCTTCTCGACATCGGCACCCGCCAGGCATTCGTCTTCCCCGAAAGCGCCGCCCTCCAGGCGAATTCCCACCAGCCCCCGTCGACGCTTCAATAGCCGGGAAACAGGCGCCCTTGAGTCCCCCCACCCACAATCCACCGCCGGGCGCCGGCGCCGTGGCCGGGGATGACGTGGCGGCGCCGGCTCTCGCCGGCGATGGCGCCGCCCCCGCCTTCGCCACCCCGGGCGAGGTGGAGTTGACGGTCAGGGGCCGGTCGTCGGCCAAGCCCAATAACGACTATTTCAAAGCCGGCGACGGGATCGTGTGGCGGCGCAACGAGGATCGGTTCCGCTTCGCCGACACCCCCGACGGCCTTGTCGCCGCGGTCGCCGACGGCGCCGGTTCGTCGGGAATGTATTGCGGGGCCTGGGCCGAGGCCCTGGTCGAACGCCTTCCCGAGACGCCGCTCGCCGGCCTGGACGACCTCAACCGGTGGATCGACGGGTTTTGGGAGGAATTCTCCGCCGAAGCCAAACGCGGCGCTTCCGGGGACGCCGCCAAGCTCAGCAAATTCGTTCGCGAGGGGTCCTACGCCACCCTTGTCGCGTGCTGGATCGCCAAGCGGGACGATGGCGGGGCGACGATGCAATGGCTCGGCTACGGCGACAGCCTGATCCTGGCCTTCGGCCGCGACGGCGACGATGTTACGCTGGTCGCCTGTTACCCCTCGACGCTGGGGGAGATGGAGCACGACCCCCATCTGCTGAACTGGAAGGATCTGCCCAAGGATTCCCACCTCCGGGTGGGGACCGTGGAGGTGCCCGGACCGGCGAGCGTGGTCCTGGCCTCGGACGGCATCGGGCAATTCGTCCTGATGCGCTATCTCGCCGATGCCCTCGCCCGCCACGACCAGGGCGCGCCGGCGGAGCCGGCCAAGAGCCTGCTCGGCGAGTTCCGCCCCCTGGTCGCCTCGGGCGCCGGAAAGCTTGCCGATCTGGCCCGGGCGAACGTCGAAAACCCGGGCTCCGGCTTCGCCGGCGAACTGGCCGCGCTTGACGCCGGGCTGGAATCGGACCACGACTTCCTGGAGATGATCCGGGACCATCACCGCAAAGGACTCTTGTCAAACGACGACGCGACTTTGATTATAGTCGATATCGAGGCGCGGGAAGCCGGCGGGGCGAGGGAGGATGGCGCCCCGTGAGACGCCATCGGCCGTTGTACGTGGAAAAGCCATGACATTTCCGATCATCACCGACTACCGGACCGCGCTTCGCAACGCGGCGGTGCGCTTCGCTTCCGTCGATGTCGAGCCGGTCATCGACGACACCGGGGATCCGGTGTTCCAGGCCGGTAATTTCGCCGCCGTCTTCAAGGCCACCATAGGCGATAGCGACGAGATCGTGGCCCTCAAGTGCTTTACCCGCGACATACCCGACCTCGAACACCGCCACAAGGCCTTCACCCAACTCATTCAGCGGACCAAGTCGCCGTTCCTTGTCGAGATCGCCTTTTTCCCCAACGAGCTTTTCATAACCTCCGACATCGCCCGAACCGGCGACTACCCGGTACTGGTAATGTCTTGGGCCAAGGGCGAAAGCCTCGGCGCCGTTATCGAAAGGTTTTGCGCCAAGGAACGCCGCAAAGGTCTCGCCGCCCTCTCCCGGGCCTGGGCGAACATGTGCCTGGAACTGCTGTCGATGGGGATCGCCCATGGCGACTTGAAGCACGACAACATACTGGTGACGCCCGACGGAAAGCTGCGCCTGATCGACTACGATTCCATGTTCACGCCGCAACTGAAGGGACTGAAATCCGTTCTGCTGGGCGGCGTCAACTACCAGCACCCAAAACGCGGCATCGACCATTTCGATAACACGCTCGATCACTTCTCGATGCTGGTGATCACGTTGTCCCTGCGCGCCCTGGCCATCGATCCGGGCCTTTATGGAACCTTCAACACCGGCGAGAACATCATCATCGGACACGGAGATTTCACCACCGGAGCCCGGTCCCCACTTTTCGCTCATCTTCTGAAGTCCCCCGACGCCATGGTCCGCAATTGGAGCAAGCTCCTGATCAAGGTTTCCCGATCCAATTCGATCGCCGTTCAGGGACTGAAACGCATCCTGCAGGATGCCCGAAAACCGATCGACGCCTCCCTGACCGGCGAGGGAGACCATCGGCTGCGTGGAGCCGGGCAATCCCAGGACCTCGACCGCGAAGTGGCATGAAGAGTAAAGGCATCGGCTACATTGACGAAGCGAGCGGATGGGTCAAGTAGCAAAGCCGACGTCCACCGCCAGACCAAGCCGAAAGGGCGCAAGGAAGCCTTTTCCGAAGGTCGAGTGGCTGAGCGTACGCGATCTTGCCGAAAAGGACGTCGAGGCCCTGATCGGCTTGGGCGAGGACATTCACCGCGAGAGCATCTACCGCAATCTCGACTACGACCCGGCCAAACTTCGCAAACTCGCCGAAGCGGCTCTCGACAGGAACGCCTCGATGTTCTGCTGTTTCGTGGCCGAATATAAGGGCGGAATCGCCGGCGTGTTCGCGGGAATCATCGCCGTGCATTATTTCGGCTTGGAGATGTCGGCCAGCGACATGTTCCTGTACATCCCCAAGAAATATCGCGCGACCCGGATCGGAGCCTCGGCGACGACGCTGCTGATTTCCCGTTACGAGTCATGGGCCAGGAAAATGGGGGCGACCGAGATCACCATCCGGGCGATCAGCAAAGGCCGGCCGCGGCGAACCCATCGTCTGTTCCAGGAACTGGGCTACAAGGAAAAAGGCATCCTGTTCAAGAAGGATGTCGATCAGGATTCCTGAGCGCGACCATCTAAACCGGGGCGCCGTTGAACGCCGAATTGACCATTTCCCAGATCTTGACCAGGAACCAGGGGACCTCGCCCAGGGTCAGGCTGTAGGCGACCAGCCAGGCGAGAACGAGCTTGACGAACAGCCATCGCCGGGCCCTGTTGCGTTTCTCGAGCGCCCCCAGCACCCGTTCGACGTGGTGCAGGATGTACTCGCCCTCCTGGAACGGTTCCGAGCCCCCTTCCGGCGACCCGGCGGTCTGCTCCAAATCCAGGATATCCCGCTTCTTGCGCTTCCAGAACAAATCGAAGGGCCAATGCTTCCGGACGTTGTGAAATTCCCTGACCAAGACGGTTTGCCTCGACACTGCGGCGGTCGGCACATGAATACCATATGAATACTACACCTTTCCGGACGGGGCAAAACACCCCCTTCATTCCGCCACCGTCTCCTGGAGATGGTGGCGATCGGCTCGGCGTTCAGCGGCCGATTGGTTTTTCTTACCCGGCTCATGTAAAATTGGCGCAGGAGCGGGAAGGCCGGGTTCGCTGGCGCACGGCAGGACCTCGACCGTCACGTGGACCAGGTACGGCCTTGCATTCGGACGTTGCCCGGACTACGTTACATGTAACCGATATCGGAGGCTTGCCGATGACCGCGAATACGAACAGAAAGCGTGGCTCTCGCGAAAGGGTACGGACTTATCGCGAACGAATGCGCGTCCGGGGACTCAGGCCGATCCAGATTTGGGTTCCCGACACCCGCACGGCGGCCTTCCGCACCGAGGCCCACCGCCAGTCCCTCGCCGTGGCGCAAAGCGCGCTTGCCGGCGAGGATCAGGACTTCATCGACGCGATCTCCAACTTGAGCGAAGCGTGAAGCGCGGAGAGGTCTGGACGGTGTCCGGCGCCGGCTACGCCGGCAAGCCGCGTCCCGCCGTCATCGTCCAAGACGATCGGTTCGATGCCACCGCCTCGGTTACGATCTGCGTCTTTACCACCGACGCCACCGAGGCTCCCCTGTTCCGCCTCCCCGTTACGCCGAGCGAGCGGAACGGCCTGCGGTCCGTCTCACGACTGATGGTGGACAAGCTCGCCACGGTTTCCAAGGAAAGGCTGGGGGAGCGGATCGGACGCCTCGATGACGACGATGTTGTGCGTTTGAACCGGGCGATACTGGTATTTCTCGGCTTGGCTTGAGATCGCCTTCCGGTACCAAGAGGCGGAGGGCGCGGAATAGTAAAATCGGAAACCGCGCCGACCACCGCGTATTCCAGGATTTCGCCGCCGCTCAGCTCACGATCCCGCCCATGGTCACGATCCCGAACGCCAGGATCCACGCCAGGGACAACGAAAACGCCACCGAGAACCCGGCCCACCGCCAACTCTCGGTCTCGCGCCTGATGGCGGCGATGGTCGACAGGCAGGGGGAATAGAGCAGAACGAAGACCATGAAGGCGAACGCCGTCAGCGGGGTCATGGTTCCGGCCAGGGCCTGGCGCAACCCCCTGGAATGCTCGGTGGCTTCCTCGGCCTGGGCGTGAAGGACGGCGAAGCTGGCGATCACCACCTCCTTGGCGACCAGGCCGGTGAGGATGGCGACCGTATCCTTCCAGGTGAACCCCAGGGGTTCGAACACCGGGGTCACCGCGCGCCCGATCCGCCCGAGATAGCTCTTGGCGATGTGCTCCTGTTTTCGCCGCCTCTCCAGCCCCGAGATCGCCCGGTCGCGTTCGGTGGTTTGGACTCGGGTTTGAAGATCGGCGATCCGGCCGTCGTAGTCGATGCTCATCTCGATGTCGCGGGGGAAGGCCTGGAGGACCCAGATGACGATCGAGCCGACCAGGATCACCCCGGCCACCTTCCTCAGGAAGCCCATCGCCTTTTCCCACATGTGGAAGACCACCGCCATCAAGGTCGGCGTCCGGTAGGGCGGCAACTCCATGACGAACGACTCGTCGCCGCCCCGGACCACGAACTTGGCCAGGAAGACCGCCGCCCCCATGGCGACGACGACGCTCAGCATGTACATCCCGAAGACCACCGTCCCGGCGATGCCCGAGAAGAAAGCGCCGGCGAACAGGATGAACACCGGCAGGCGCGCCGTGCAGCACATGAAGGGATTGATCAGGATGGCGATCAAGCGGGCCCGCGGGCTCTCGATGGTCCGACACGCCATCACCGCGGGAACGTTGCACCCGAACCCCATGACCAGGGGAATGAACGCCTTGCCGTGGAGGCCGAAGGCGTGCATCAGGCGATCGAGCAGGAAGGCCGAGCGGGCCAGGTATCCGGTCTCGCTGAACACCGCCATGAAGAAGAACAGGATGACGATGTTGGGAAGGAAGACGATGGTCCCCCCGACGCCGGCGACGATGCCGTCGATCACCAGATCGTGAATCAGGCCGGCGGGCAGTGCGGCGTCCAGGAGATCGGAAACCCAGGCGACGCCGAGATCGATCCAGTCCATGGGGTATTGCCCCAAGGTGAACGTGGTCTCGAACATCAGCCACATCAGGACCAGGAATATGGGCATTCCCAGGCTCCGGTGAAGGAGGATCGAATCGATCCCCCGGGTCACCCTGAGGCGCCGGACGGGGTCGACGGTAAACTCCCTGGTTTCTTCCAGCATGCCGTGGATGAAGCCGAAGCGGGCGTCGGCGAACATGGTCTCGCTGTCCTCGCCGTGGCTTCTTTTGAGGTCGTAGCGTTCCCGGCGCACCATCTCGATGAGATGCTCGTGGTCGTCCTCCCGGCGGACGATCTCCTCGTCGCTTTCGAGGAGCTTGATGCTCAGCCAGCGGGTCTGCATCGCGTTCATGGTCCTGGGGTGGAGCTCGCCGACCAGCTCCTGGACCCGCTTGATGGCTTCCTCGAGATGGTTGTCGTAGGGAATGGCCATCGGCGTTTCCCCGTTCCGCGCCTCGGCGGTGTCGACGATGGCGTCGAGCAGGGTCTCGAGCCCTTCCCCCGCGATCCCGGACGTTTCGACGATGAAGCCGCCCAACATCGTGGCCAGGGATTGGGTGTCGAAACGCAACCCCTTTCGCCGTGCCTCGTCGATCATGTTGAGGACGTAGATGCGCGGACGCCCCATTTCGATCAACTGGGTGGTGAGGAACAGGCTGCGCTCCAGGTTGCCGGCGTCGAGCACGTTGAGGATGATGTCGGGCTGTTCCTGCTGAATGAAATCCCTGCCGATGCGTTCCTCCGGCGACTGCGAGGTCAGGGAATAGATGCCGGGAAGATCGACCAGGCGGATGGCCCACCCGCGATGGACGATCTCGCGGGTCTTCATGGCGATGGTCACCCGGGGATAGTTGGCGACGCTGTCCTTGGAACGGGTCAGCTTGTTGGACAGCGTCGTCTTGCCGCAGTTGGGGTTGCCGACGAGAGCGACGGTTACGATCCGCATGCCGTCGTCCATGGGGGGTCGGGGCGCGGCGGCGCCGAGCCTCAGCTCCCGGTCCTGAGGATGATCCTTCGCGCGTCCTCGTTGCGCAGGCTGAGTTGATAGCCGAGAAGGGTGTATGCCCGCGGGTCGCCCATGGGAGCGGTGAAATCGAGGTCGATCTTCACCCCCTTGACGACGCCAAGCGCGCTCAGCCTGCGCTTGAGCGGGGCGTCCGCTTCGATCCTGTCGATGATCCCCTGTTCTCCCGGTTTCAGCTCGACCAGGGTGTTGATTGTGGAATTTCCCTTTGGGGACTTGTTGTTGGCCATTTGCCGGACATCTCCCAGGGCGTGAAAATGGTTCTCATATGCAAGCGCATGTTGAGCGTTCCCGGTCCGAAAGTCAATCATAAATTATCCACAAGACGGTGAACCGCGGCGCGGCAGAAACCGAGATATCCGAGATATCCTTGATGACACGGTTTGCGTTTGCTGCTAGGGTTTGGTTATGGTTTTGCCTGGAAGGGAACGATTTCGCAAAGGCGGGTAGGGGCCTCGGCTTCGAGGGGCGTTTCAAGGCGTGTCGATGAGCAGGCTTGGTGGCTGTTTTTGCTCCGTTTTTGCGATAGGGAGAAAAGATTATGACGCCTGAATTGGTCATGGCGAAGATCGAGGGGGGGGCGCAAGCCGCCCAGGTGAATGCAATGGCCGGCAAGTCGTTCACCATCGGCAAGGTGACGGCAGCCGAGAAAGGCTTCGGCAGCTGGCTGTTCATGACCCCCCAGGGGGCCGCCGGCACCGCCGGCCAGGGGACCGTCGCCGTCAAGCTCGAGGGAACCCGCCAATTGGCGGAGTTGTCGTCGCTGGTTGGCAAATCGGTCACCGTGGGCAAGTCCCCGGCAATCGCCGGCAACCTCGGCAATTGGCTGGTCCTCCATCCCAACGCCGCGGTGGCGGCCAACGGGGCGGCGGCGGCCGGGGCCGCCGGAAAGGGGCTCGCCGGCTCGCAGATGGTGATGATGAAGCTGGAAGGCGCGACCCAGGCCGCCCAGATGCCCATGCTCACGGGCAAGACGTTCACCGTCGCCGCGCCTCAAATGGCCGGCACGGGCGCCAGCAACTGGCTTTTCCTCAAGCCCGCCGCCGGGACGGGGCTGGCCGGCCAGGAAATTATCGCGATCAAGGTCCAGAACGGCGCCTTCCAATTGCCGGCCCTGATCGGCAAGACGGTGACCGTGGGCAAGGCTCCCCTGGTCGCCGGCAACGCCGGGAAATGGATGGTCCTCCATACCGGCGCCGGCGCCACCGGAAAGGCGGTGACGGGAGCGGCGGCGGCCAAGGGCTTCTCCATGGCCGGCGCCTTCGGCAAGGGGGCGGCGACCAAGGCCGCCGCCGGCAAGTCCCTGACCGGGGCCGCCGGCAAGTCCCTGGCCGCTACGGCGGCCGCCAAGAGCGTGGCGTCGGGCGGAACCATCTGGACCGGAACCGGCCTCAGCCTGGGCTTGGGCCTGGGACTGGGGGCGTTCGGCCCGCTGCTCCTGGGCGGCGTCATCGTCGCCGCCGGCTACGGCTACTACCGCCGGCTCAAGAACCAGGACCTCGCCGATACCGACTTCGACGAGGCCATCGGCGAGGCGGCGACGTAAACCGTTGCCGTCCGGCGCCGTGCCGGCGCCTCGTGTCCTGTTTCCGAACAAGGGGCCGTCCCCGATCCGCGTGAGCGATCCGGGGCGGCCCCATTATACCAAGGGGCACTGAGATGGCGAACGTGGAACTGCATATCCCCCACCGGCTCGGGCGCGAGGAGGCGGCGTCGCGGGTGGAGAAGTTCCTGTCCTCCCAGGTCAACGGCAACGATCTCTTCCGGGAGGCGGCCTTTGTTCGCCGGGGAGACGTCTTCAATTTCTCGGCCCGCGTCAAGGGGATCGGCGTCAAGGGCGAGATGACGGTGTCCGACGAAGGGGTCCGGGTGCTGGTCAGCCTGCCCTGGGCGGCGCGGCCGTTCAGCGCCGCCGCCGGGGGCTACGTGCGTGAATACCTCGAAAAAAGCCTTCTGTGAGGTGGCGCGGAAACGTTGATGGCGACGGTCACCGCCGTCAACCGGCCACCGAGTACCGCGCGATCGCCTGTTTGAGGCCCTCCATGAGCGCCCGTCCGACCTCGCCGCCGTCGCCGGCCACCTTGTCGCGGAGCACCGCGC
>CAZWEZ010000118.1:0-10747 GCA_964632795.1 uncultured Thalassospiraceae bacterium
CCGAGGACATCATCACCGAGTTGTCGCGCTTTCGCTCGCTGTTCGTCATCGCCCGGAACTCGTCGTTCCACTACAAGGGCCAGTCGCCGGAGGTAGAGGACGTGGGGCGCGAGCTCGGCGTGCAGTTCGTAGTTGAAGGTAGCGTGCGCAAGGCGGGGAACCGAGTGCGTGTCACCGCCCAGCTCGTCGAAGCCGAGACCGGCAACCACATTTGGGCCGAGCGTTGGGACCGCGAGCTCGAGGACATCTTCGCCGTCCAGGACGAGCTGGTGAAGACGATCGTCTCGACCGTCGGCGGCCGAATCGATGTTGCCGGCAAGGCGCGCGCCGCCCGCAAGGACGAAGCCCACCTGCGCGCCTATGACTTCTATTTGCGCGCCGCGGCCGCCGAGGACGGCAACACCAAGGAGGACTACCAACGAGCCCGGCAATACCTGGAGCGGGCCATCGAACTCGACCCTGGCCTGGCATCGGCCCACCACCATCTGTCACTCGTTAATCTCACGGAATGGATGGCCCATTGGGTCGACGATCGCGACAAGGCCTTCATGGATGCGATGGACGCCGCGAAAACGGCGGTTGCCCTCGACGACACCGACAGTCGGGTACACGCTCAACTGGGTATGCTTCACCTCTATCGCAGGGCGTTCGATGAGG
This sequence comes from uncultured Thalassospiraceae bacterium, assembly GCA_964632795.1. GTDB lineage: Bacteria > Pseudomonadota > Alphaproteobacteria > Rhodospirillales > 2-02-FULL-58-16 > CAZWEZ01. The sequence goes on from CAZWEZ010000118.1 coordinate 658, forward strand.
CCGGCCAGTATTTCGACAAGGCGATCCGGCTCAACCCGAACGATTTTCAGACAATAAGCCTCCATGGGTTATATCTGACCGCAATCGGTAACCCCGAACAGGCGATCGAGCAGTTCGATCAGGCGATGCGACTCAATCCCCTCGAACCCAGCTGGATCAGATGGCTCAGGGGCGTCGCCTGCTTTACGGCGGAACGGTTTGATGATGCGATCGCCGATCTTAGATTGATCAGGGAACCGATCAACGAGGTCCGGGGCTGGCTCGCCGCGAGCTACGCCCAGGCGGGGCAACTCGACGAGGCGCGGGCCACGATCGCGGAGTTCCTGCGCATTGCCGAGCAGGAAATGACGACGTTCCCCGGTCGCCGACTGCGGGACTGGGAAACCTATTGGCACGGGGCCATCGAGTACAGAAACGAGGCCGATTTCGAGCGCCTCTACGATGGCCTGCTCAAGGCCGGGATGGCGGAGTAAACGATCCCGTTTTATTTCGTGTGAGTACGGTTGAGGGGTCCGCGTGGCCGGGGAAGGATAATGTCGGGTGGCGAAATCATCGATCGATAGAGACCATCTTAAATCTCTCATCGCCCGCGAAGCGGCCGACTTCGAGGTGGGGCGCCCCAAGTCGCGCGAGCTGTTCAAGCAGGCTGGCGACGGGTTGCTGGGGGGCGTTCCCATGTCCTGGATGGAGGCATGGCAAACCCGCTTTCCGATTTTCGTCGAACGCGCGGTGGGGTCGCGCGTCACCGACGTGGATGGGCACGAATACGTCGATTTTTTTTACGGCATAACGGCGGCGATGTTCGGCCACGCGGCTCCGGCCGTGGTCGATGCGGTCACCAGCCGGATTCGAAACGGCACCACTTTCATGCTGCCCACCGAGGATTCGGTGTGGATCGCCCGTGAGCTCAAGCGGCGGTTCGGACTTCCCTCATGGCAGGTCGCCCTGACGGGCACCGACGCCTGCCGGTTCGTGATCCGCATGGCGCGCGCCCTGACGAAGCGCCCCAAGGTTCTGGTCTTCGACGGCTGTTATCACGGCACCGTCGGCGACACCATGGTGCGGCTCCACGACGGCGAGATGCGTCCCTTGTTTGATGGCCTCTACCTTGGGCGGGAGGTGTCGGAAACCACCAGGATCATCGAGTTCAATAACGTGCAGGCCCTGGAGGCGGCGCTGGCGCCGGGCGACGTCGCCTGCGTCCTGACCGAGCCGGTCCTGACCAATGGCGCCATGGTGTTTCCCGATGCGGGGTATCACGACGCCCTGCGACGGCTGACCCGCGATACAGGAACCTATCTCGCCATCGACGAAACCCATACCATCTGCGCGGGCCCCGGAGGATACAGCGCCGCCAATGGTCTTGCGTCCGATTTCCTGGTGTTCGGGAAATCCATCGCCGGCGGCGTGCCGGCGGCCGTATACGGTTTCACCACCGAGATCGCGGAGCGGGTCGGCGACCTGCTGGCGCGCGGCGGGGACCCGGGTATCGGCGGAACGCTGATGGGCAACGCGTTGTCGATCGCGGCCCTGCGGGCAACCCTGGAGCACGTCATGACCGAGGCCGCCTATGCCAGGATGAGCGACCTCTGCGGCCGGCTCGCCGACGGCATGGCGGGTGTCATCGAGGCCTGCTCCCTGCCCTGGCAAGTGTCGCGGCTCGGCGCCCGCGCCGAGTTGCATTTTCAGGCCGAGCCGCCGCGGACCGGAGCCGAAGCGCACGCAACGGCGGACCATGATCTGGAAACCTACCTCGTCCTATACAGTGCCAATCGCGGTCTTCTGGTGCCGCCGTTTCACAACACCCGGACCGTATCGCCGGCACTTACGGCGGCCGACATCGACCGCCATACCGAGGTTTTCAGCGCATGCGTCGCGACTCTGACAGGGTATTTAGGGAGAATGGAAAAATGAAGGAATTTGAAGCCACCGGTGGCTGCCTCTGCGGAGCGGTGCGGTTTCATGTCACGAAAGAGCCGGTTTTCGCCTATTACTGCCATTGCTCAATGTGCCGGAAGAGCTGCGGTGGGCCGTTTCTGCCATGCGCCACGGTACCGATCGAGGGATTTGCCTTCACCAAGGGCAAGCCAGCCGCTTATGAGTCCGCGCCCGGGAATTTGCGGCTGTTCTGCGGAGCGTGTGGATCGCCCGTGGGCTTCCGGGTGGCAGCGGCAGAGGACCCGAAATATACGGACTTCAACCTGGGTTGCCTGGATGACCCCGATCTCATCAAACCCGAGTTCCACATGCACACCTCGAGCCAAGTAAGCTGGTGCGAGATAGATGATGGCCTTCCACGTCACGCCGAGGGCGAGCCGGAACTGGACAAACTTTGGATTGAGGAAGGCTGGAACCCGCCCGAGTAGTGGATTCAACGGTCTTCCATGGGGCCGTGAGCGGACCCTCGGTTTTCATGAGCACGCCCCCCAGTTCTCGGACAATACTGTTGACAACCGCGTTCGTGCCCTGGTTTTATTGTTCGCATACGTCGTTGGAAGGCAGCGATGGTTGCGAACGACCGCATCCCCGGCGCCCCGACCCGTCCGGCCGCTATCGGTCCGGTGGGCCGCGCCCTGTTGCCTTCCCTCCTGCTTCTGCCCCTCGGGGGGCTTCGACTTAGGTGCCCCTGAATACCCGGTCGCGACGACGACGTCCCGGCCCGCGTTCAGGGGAAGCAAGACCCGGCACCCACGTACCCAGACACCCGAGTTGAAGCGAGGAACGATCCCATGAGTACCAGCAGGGACGACAACCGAATCATCATCTTCGACACCACCTTGCGCGACGGCGAGCAGTCGCCGGGCGCCTCGATGAACCTCGACGAGAAACTGCGCATCGCCCAGGTCCTGGAGAAGATGGGCGTCGACGTCATCGAGGCCGGGTTCCCGATCGCCTCCGAGGGCGATTTCGAGGCCGTCCACGAGATCGCCAAGACGATCAAGGAATCCACCGTCTGCGGCCTGTCGCGGGCGACGCCGAGGGACATCGAGCGCTGCGCCGAGGCCATCGAGCCGGCAGGGCGCAAGCGCATCCACACCTTCCTCTCGACCAGCCCGCTGCACATGAAATACAAGCTCCAGATGGAGCCCGAGAAGGTCCACCAGGCGATCATCGACAGCGTCACCCTGGCCCGCAAGCTGTGCGACGACGTCGAATGGTCGGCCGAGGACGGCTCGCGGACCGAGCACGACTTCCTGTGCCGGTGCGTCGAAAGCGCGATTTCCGCCGGCGCCGGCACCATCAACATCCCCGACACCGTGGGCTACGCCCTGCCCGACGACTACGCGGCCCTGATCCGGATGCTGTTCGAGCGCGTGCCCAACATCGACAAGGCGGTGGTCTCGGTCCACTGCCACAACGATCTGGGGCTGGCGGTGGCCAACTCGCTGGCCGCCATCGGCGCCGGCGCGCGGCAAGTCGAGTGCACCATCAACGGGCTCGGCGAGCGGGCCGGCAACGCGGCCATGGAAGAGGTCGTGATGGCGCTCAAGACGCGCAACGACGCGATGCCGTTCACCACCGCCATCAAGACCGAGCACATCACCAAGGCCTCGCGCCTGGTCGCCACGGTGACCGGCTTCTCGGTCCAGCCCAACAAGGCCATCGTCGGCGCCAACGCGTTTGCCCACGAGGCCGGGATCCACCAGGACGGCGTCCTCAAGCACGCCGGGACCTACGAGATCATGACCCCGGAATCGGTCGGCCTGACCTCGTCCAAGCTGGTGCTGGGCAAGCATTCGGGGCGCCACGCCTTCATCGAGAAGCTCAAGGAGCTGGGCTACGAGCTGGGCGACAACGCCGTCGCCGAGGCCTTCAAGCGTTTCAAGGACCTGGCCGACAAGAAGAAGGAGATCTTCGAGGAGGACATCGTCGCCCTGGTCGACGACGAGGTGGTGCGGACCAACGACCGCATCTGCCTGTTGGAACTGGAGATCATGTGCGGCACCAAGCACCGGCCGCCGAAGGCCGCCCTCAGCCTGCTGATCGACGGCCAGTTCAAGGAATGCAAGGGCACCGGGGACGGCCCGGTGGACGCCGCCTTCAACTGCGTCAAGGAGTTGTTCCCCCACAAGGCGCGGCTGCAACTCTATCAGGTCCACGCCGTGACCGGGGGCACCGACGCCCAGGCCGAGGTCACCGTGCGCCTGGAGGAAAAGGGGCGGACCGTCAACGGCCAGGGGGCGGACACCGATACCATGGTGGCCTCGCTCAAGGCCTACCTCAACGCCCTCAACAAGCTGTTGGTGAAACGGGAGAAGTCGGCCCCGGCGGCGATTTCGGCCTGACCCGTGACGGCCCTTCGAGGCCTACCGGTGAACGTTTGGGACTGGCCCCCGGCGGCGCTTCTTACTATAAAGGGTGACGAGGGGGGGGGAGATGCCGTGCGACCTCCGCCTTCCGGGGGAATCTGGATCGCGGGAAAGGTGTGAGGACCGATGTTTTCGAGATTGTTCGGCTTCCTGTCGGCCGACATGGCCATCGACCTGGGGACCGCCAACACCCTCGTCTACGTCAAGGGCAGGGGGATCGTGCTGAACGAACCCTCGGTGGTCGCCATCGTCGATATCAAGGGCAAGAAACAGGTCCTCGCCGTGGGCGAGGAGGCCAAGCAGATGCTCGGCCGCACGCCCGGCAACATCCATGCCATCCGCCCCTTGCGCGACGGCGTCATCGCCGACTTCGAAGTCGCCGAGGAGATGATCAAGTACTTCATCCGCAAGGTCCACAACCGGCGCAGCTTCGCCAGCCCGATGGTCATCGTCTGCGTGCCCTCGGGCTCGACCGCGGTCGAGCGCCGGGCGATCCAGGAATCGGCCGAGAGCGCCGGCGCCAGGCGGGTGTTCCTGATCGAGGAGCCGATGGCGGCGGCCATCGGGGCCGGGCTGCCGGTGACCGAGCCGACCGGATCGATGGTGGTCGACATCGGCGGCGGCACCACCGAGGTCGCGGTGCTGTCGCTGGGCGGCATCGTCTATACGCGCTCGGTGCGCACCGGGGGCGACAAGATGGACGAGGCGATCATCGCCTACATCCGGCGCAACCATAACCTCCTGGTCGGCGAAGGCAGCGCCGAGCGGATCAAGGAGGAGATCGGCTCGGCCTGTCCGCCCGAGGACGGCGAGGGCGCGACCATGGAGATCAAGGGCCGCGACCTGATGAACGGGGTTCCCAAGGAACTGCTGATCAGCGAACGCCAGATCTCGGAAAGCCTGGCCGAACCGGTCGGCGCCATCATCGAGGCGGTCAAGGTGGCGCTCGAGCACACCGCCCCCGAGCTGGCCGCCGACATCGTCGACAAGGGCATCGTGCTGACCGGCGGCGGCGCCCTGCTGGGCAACATCGACTACGTGCTCAGGCACGCCACCGGGCTGCCGGTGTCGATCGCCGACGACCCGCTGTCGTGCGTGGTGCTGGGCACCGGGCGGGCGCTCGAGGAAATGAAAAGACTGAAACAGGTCCTGACGACCATGTACTAAACGCCCGGCGATGGTGGTATTCACCGCCCCGGCTATCGTGTTATAGTAAGCCCCTCTTAATATTTGTCTGCTACTGCTTTTCCGGACGGTTTCCGTCTAATACCAAGGGGCACTGATAATGACCCTTGGTATAGGATTCGACGATCGATGGGCGCAAGATGAAGGAAAGCCCCAGACAGGTCCAGCGCCTGATGGCGCCGGTCAGGAACCTGGTCCAGCGCTTCGCGTACCTGGGCCTGGTCGGGGCCGCGTTCGCGCTGATGCTGATGGGCAAGGCGGACATCGTGCTGGTCGAACGTTTCCGCACCCAGGTCACAGATGCCGTCGCCCCGATCCTCGATGCCCTGTCACGGCCCGTCGACGCCGTCGCCGCGGTGGTCGATCACGTCCGCGAGCTGGCCAACCTCAAGGCCGAGAACGCGCAGCTGCGCCAAGACCGGTCGCGGCTCCTCCAGTGGCAGGCCGCGGCGCGGCGCCTGGAGGCCGAGAACAAATCGCTCAACGACCTCCTCAGGCTGGTCCCCGAGCCCCGGACCAGCTTCGTCACCGCCCGGGTCATCGGCGATACCGGTGGCGCCTTCGCCCATAACCTGGTCCTCGGCGGGGGCGCCCACACCGGGGTCGCCAAGGGACAGGCCGTGGTCACCGGCGACGGCCTGGTCGGCCGGGTCACCGACGTCGGCGCCCGCTCGATCCGGGTGCTGCTGATCACCGACCTCAACTCGCGCATTCCAGTCCTCATCGAATCCTCGCGGACCCGCGCCATCCTGGCCGGCGACAACTCGGACCGCCCGCGCCTGATCCACCTGCCGCCCGGGGCCACGGTGTCGCCCGGCGAGCGCGTCGTCACGTCGGGCCACGGCGACGCCTTCCCGCCCGGGCTGCCGGTGGGGGTGGTGGCCAAGGTCAGCGACGGCGGCATCGAGGTCCAGCCCCTGGTCGAGCGCAACCGCCTCGAATACGTCCGCATCGTCAATTTCAACTTGCCCGGGGTCCGTCCCCCGATGGCCCCGGGGGACGGGACGAAGACCAAGGTGCACTGATAATGAAGTCCTCGCTGTGGCTCCGGGTGGACGCCCTGGCCCGCCGGCTGACCCCCTTCGGGCTGACCCTGGTCCTGGTCATCCTCGGCGTCCTCCCCCTGCACCTTCCCGGCTACGAGCGGGTGGTCCCGTTGCTGCCCCTGATCGCGGTCTATCACTGGACCATCTACCGCCCGGAGCTGTTGCCGGCGTACGCGGTGTTCGTGATCGGCCTGTTGCAGGACACCCTGGGCGGCACGCCGATCGGCATCAACGCGGTGGTCTTCCTGTGCGTTTACGGGGTGGTGATGTCCCAGCGGACGTTCTTCATCGGCAAGTCGTTCGTCATCGTGTGGCTGGGCTTCGCCCTGGTCGCGGCGGGCGCGGTGGGGCTCGGCTGGCTGCTGGTCTCGGCCTACAACATGACCCTGGTCAGGCCCCACGCGGCGCTGTTCCAGTACCTGGTGACGTTGGGCACGTTCCCGATCCTGGCCTGGTTCTTCCTGCGCTGGCAGCGGACCTTCCTGGGGCAGGAATGAGATGCACAGGGATACCGACCGCCACAAGCTGTTCAGCCGGCGCATGGCGATGCTGGCGGGGGGCAAGGCGGTCCTGCTGTCGGCGCTGGTCGGGCGCATGTACTACCTGCAGGTCGTCGAATCCGACCGCTACGCGACGCTGGCCGACGAGAACCGGATCAATCTGAGGCTGCTGCCGCCGCCGCGCGGGCGGGTCGTCGACCGCTTCGGCCGGGAGATGGCGACCAACCGCCAGAACTACCGGGTGGTGCTGATCTCCGAACAAATCGGCGAAGGCGGCGTCGAAGAGGCGCTGAGCCGGCTCGGCGCCGTGATCCCCATCGGCGAGAGCGAACGGCGCCGCATCCTGCGCGAGATCCGGCGCAAGCGCGGGTTCATCCCGATCACCGTGCGCGACAACTTGAACTGGAACGAGGTGGCGCGGATCGAGGTCAACGCCCCGGACCTGCCCGGGGTGATGATCGACGTCGGCCAGAGCCGCCACTACCCCTACGGCGCGGACACCGCCCACCTCCTGGGCTACGTGGCCGCCGTCTCGGAGAGCGAATTGACCGGCGATCCGCTGTTGGAGCTGCCCGGTTTCAGGGTCGGCAAGTCGGGCATCGAGAAGGTCCACGACCTGGCCTTGCGGGGCACCGGGGGCAGTTCCCAGGTCGAGGTCAACGCGCTGGGGCGGGTGATCAAGGAACTGACCCGCCAGGAGGGCCAGCCCGGGGCCGAGGTCGTCCTGACCGTCGATCTGGAACTGCAGAAGATGGTCAGCCGCCGCCTCGACGGGCAAAGCGCCGCCGCCGTGGTCATCGACATCCACGCCGGCGACGTGCTGGCCATGGCCTCGACGCCCAGCTTCGATCCCAACGCCTTCAACAAGGGGCTGAGCCGCGAGGAATGGAACCTGCTGGCCTCCAACCCCCGGGCGCCGCTGATCAACAAGACCATCGCCGGCCTCTATGCGCCCGGCTCGACGTTCAAGATGGTGGTCGCCATGGCGGCGCTGGAGAAGGGCGTCATCACACCGCGCAGCGAGGTCTTCTGCAGCGGCTCGGTGAAGCTCGGCAACGCCGAGTTCTTCTGCTGGAAGAAGGGCGGCCACGGCATCGTCAACCTGGCCAAGGGGATCACCCAGTCCTGCGACGTCTACTTCTACGAGGTCGCCCGGCGCACCGGCGTCGACCGCATCACCGCCATGGCCAATCGCCTGGGGATGGGGAGGCGGCTGGGCATCGATCTGCCCGGCGAGCAGCCGGGCCTGATGCCGACCCGCAAATGGAAGAAGTCCGTCATCGGCATCCCGTGGCAGAAGGGCGAGACCCTGCTCGCCGGGATCGGCCAGGGCTACATCCTGGCGACGCCGCTGCAGTTGGCGGTGATGGTGGCGCGGCTGGTCAACGGCGGGTTCGAGGTCAAACCCCACCTGACCCACGACATCGACGGCCCCGGGCGGGAGTCTCCGGCGGCGCCCGCCGCGGGGCGCAGTCTCGGCCTGTCGCCGCTCCACCTCAAGGCGGTCGGCGACGCCATGATCGCGGTGGTCAACGACCCCATGGGCACCGCCTACCGCCGGCGGATCGAGGTTCCCGGCTTCGAGATGGGCGGCAAGACGGGGACCGCGCAGGTGCGGCGCATCTCCAAGGCCGAGCGTGAACAGGGGGTGATCAAGAACAAGGAACTGCCGTGGAAGGAACGCGACCACGCCATGTTCGTCGGCTTCGCGCCGGTGGTGGCGCCGCGCTATGCGGTCGCCGTGGTGGTCGAGCACGGCGGCGGCGGCTCGACGGTGGCGGCGCCGATCGCCCGCGACATCCTGCTCGAGGCCCAGCGCCGCGACTCGGCGCGCCCGGGCTACCGGCGTGAAGCCGCCGTGGCGGGGCCGGGAACGGGATGAGGCGGCGATGATCGAGCTCGGACTCAACCGGCCCCAGCTGACCCTGAGTCAGAAGCTGTGGCAGATCCACTGGCTGTTCGTGCTGCTGCTGGCGGCGACCGCCGGGATCGGTTTCGCCATGCTGTATTCGGCGGCCGGGGGCCACCTCGACCCCTGGGCCTCGCGCCAGATGGCCAGGTTCGCGTTCGGACTGGCGGTGCTGGTGGCGGTGGCGGTGACCGACATCCGCCTGTGGCTGCGCTATGCGTATGCCTTCTACGCCCTGTCGCTGGTCCTGCTGGGGGCGGTCGAGTTCGGCGGCACGGTGGGGATGGGGGCCCAGCGGTGGATCGACCTCGGGATCGTCAACCTGCAGCCCTCCGAGTTGATGAAGGTCGCCCTGGTGCTGGCCCTGGCCCGCTACTTCCACGGCGGCAGCATCGAGGACGTCGGGCGGCCACTGTTCCTGCTCACGCCGCTGTTGATGGTCGGTGCGCCGACGGCGCTGGTCCTGCGCCAGCCCGACCTGGGGACGGCGATGATCCTGGTCATCGCCAGCGTCGTCCTGTTCTTCCTGGCCGGCATCCGGCTTCGCAACTTCGCCCTGCTGGGGGTGGCGGCGGCGGCCGCGGGACCGGCGTTGTGGCCGTTCCTCAAGGACTACCAGAAGGTCCGGGTGCTGACCTTCCTCGATCCCCAGCGCGACCCGCTGGGCGGCGGCTACCACATCATCCAGTCGAAGATCGCGCTCGGCTCGGGCGGCCTCTTCGGCAAGGGCTTCATGCAGGGCACCCAGAGCGGCCTCAACTTCCTGCCCGAGAAGCAGACCGACTTCATCTTCACCATGCTGGCCGAGGAGTTCGGGCTGGTCGGCGGGCTGACCCTGCTCGGCCTGTACGTGCTGTTGCTGGTCTACGGGATCGCCATCTCGCTGCGCTCGCGCAGCCACTTCGGCCGCCTGCTGGGGATGGGGGTGACGACCACCTTCTTCCTCTACGTGTTCATCAACATCGCCATGGTGATGGGGCTGATCCCGGTGGTCGGGGTGCCGCTGCCGCTGATCTCGTACGGCGGCACGGCGATGATCACGCTGCTGTTCGGCTTCGGCCTGCTGATGGGGGTCGCGGTCCACCGCGACGTCCAGATCGGCCGCCGCGGCGTCGCCGAACCGTGAGCGCCCCCCCGCCC
>CAZWEZ010000119.1:0-10642 GCA_964632795.1 uncultured Thalassospiraceae bacterium
TCGGCGCCGTTCCTGGCCTGCATCGCCGATTTCATGGACGACGCCGGCTGAAAGGACGCCGGGGTCATTATCAGTAAACGTCTATTTCGTCTGTTCGCGCAGCACGTACCGCTGGATCTTGCCGCTCGGCGTCTTGGGCAACTCATCCACGAACACCACCTCGCGCGGGTAGGCGTGGGCGGAAAGCCGCTGGCGGGTGTAGAGCTGCAGTTGGCGCGCCAAATCCGGCGAGGCTTCGTGCTCCGGGTGCAGGACCACGAAGGCGACGACGATTTCGCCGCGCTCGGCATCCGCCTTGCCCACCACGCCCGACTCGGCGACGGCGGGGTGCTCGATCAGGCAGCTTTCGACATCGAAGGGACCGATGCGGTAGCCGGCCGAGGTGATGATATCGTCGTCGCGCCCGGTGAAGGTGATGCATCCGTCCTGGTCCACCTCGGCCATGTCGCCGGTGATGTAGTAGGGGCCCTCGAGCGGCGAGTCCCTGCCCTCGTAGCCGAGGAACCAATAGAGCGGCGAGGCCCGGGTATCGATGGCCAGTCGGCCCGGGTTTCCGGGGCCCAGCTCGCAACATGAGTCGTCGACGATGACGGCGCGAAAACCGGGCATCGATACCCCCATCGAACCCGGATGGGAGGGATGGTCGAGGCCGTGATGGTTGGTCACCACCACGGCAACCTCGGTCTGGCCGTACTGGTCGTGGACCTGGCAGCCCAGATGATCGTTGACCCAGTGGATCACTTCCGGATTGAGCGGCTCGCCGCAGCTGCACGCCACCCGGATCGGGGCCTGGCATGCGTCGGCCATGTCGTCGCCCCCGGCCATCAGAAGCCGATACGCGGTCGGCGCCGAACAGAACACGGTGATTGCGTACTTGTCGAGCATCTTGTAGGTGCTCTCGACGGAGAAGGCGCCCTCGTGGAAATGGGTCGCGCAGCCGACCAGCGGGGCGCCGACGACGGCATAGTACAGGCCGTAGGCCCAGCCGGGATCGGCCATGTTCCAGAACTTGTCCTCGGGTCTGAGATCGACGGCGTATTTCATGTAGGCGATGAACGAAAGCAGCGCCTTGTGCGGAACCGCGACGCCCTTCGGGCTGCCCACCGTGCCCGAGGTGAACATCAACAGGAACGGATCGTCGGCGCCCCGCAGCACCGGCTCGAACGCCGGCTTTTGCGCCGCCAGCTGGTCGTGGAATTCGAGATCGCCAGGGGCGATGGCGTCGTCCGGTTTGCGCGCCGCCACCATGATCGGCGGCGTGTCGGCGATGCCGTCCAGCTTCGGCCGGTTGGTGGGGTCGGTGACGATCAGCTTGGCGGCGCTGCGTTCGAGGCGGTATTCGATGGCCTTGGGGCCGAAGGCGGTGAACATCGGCGTGTAGACGGCGCCCGCGCGCCACACGCCGAGCGCCGCCACCATCAGTTCCGGTATCCGCGGCAGCATGACCGCGACCCGGTCGCCGGGGCCGATGCCCTGGGCCTTGAGAAAATTGGCGAAGCGTGCCGCGCCGTCCCTGAGATCGGCAAAGGTATGGACCGAACTCTTGCCATCGGCGCCCTCCCAATAGAGCGCCACGCGGTCGCCGTCGGCATCGGCGTGGCGGTCGCAACATTCGACGCAGACGTTCAGCCCCGTCGCCGGATCGCCCGACAGCATCGCGGCCACGTCCTCGGCCCGGAATGTAGCCATGAAGTCGTCATAGGCGGGAACCTCCGCCGCCGGACGTGTGGTGCCCTTTCCCTTGCCCGCCATCGAAGCTCCCCCGCTTGTTTGCCCGGCTGGATTTAATAACGAATGACCGCTAAAGGCAAACCCCGCTTTGGGGTTCACGGGGCCCGTGCGATCCGGCCATGAATGGGTTTGGCGGACCCGGTGGGCCCCCCCTGATCGCGACCACGGCTTCCGATCAGATGTCGTTTTCCGGATTCTCGACGGCGAGGCCGGTTTCGGCGGCGGCTTCCTCGAGCCACTCCCAGAACGAGACCGCGAAGCCGCGGGCGACATAGACGTCGATCGCCGAGCCGTCGCCCAGCGCGTGGAGCAGGCCGTCGACCGGGCCGATGTGGCTGCGGGCGCAGGAGCCGGGGGCGAAGATGAGGGGGTGGAGGTCGAGCGGGCAGCCCGCGGCCAGTACCTGGCGCACCGCCGGGCCTTCGAGACGCAGCACCGTGTGGCCGTGGCTGACGTCGACCACCGAGCAACCCGGGGCCATCGCCCGCAGCGTCGCCTCGAGGTCGGCGGCCTGGCGCCCCGGGGCGACCACCAGCCAACTGTCGGCGGCCAGCCACAGCACCGCCCCCCCCTTGCCCTCGGTGGCGGTGTTGGGGGCGCTCGGCAGCGGCGCCCCTGAGACCTCGGCCACCGCCGCCCTCAAGACGCCGTCGCCGGTCCGCCCGCCGAGGCGCACGATGGCCAGCCCACGGCGTTCGGACACGACCACCCCCGGTCCGCCGGAACCGACGGCGCCGGAGACCCCGGGCTCGAGGACCCCGGCCAGCGCCGAACGGCGTTCCATTCCCTTATCCCTAGCCACGGAGCCGCTTCCCGTGGGGGTCGATGAACACCGGCTCGCGGAGCGTCACCCGGACCGCCTCGCCGGTCAGCGGGGAGGCCGCCCACAGGGTCTGGCCGAGCCGCCGCCGGCCGTCGGCGACCAGGGCCAGGGCGATGGGGTGGCCCAGGTTGGGACTGAAGCACGACGAGGTGACCTGGCCGAGGATCGGGTTGGGGGCCGGCCGTTCGGGGTCCTCGACGATGCGCGCCCCCCGGGGGATCGCGCGTGAGCCGTCGGCCGGCGCCAGGCCGACCAGTTGTTCGCGCCCGGCCTGGTGGTGGACCGGCTTGTCCAGCGAGCGCTTGCCGACGAAGTCCTTGTCGCCGCCCAGCAGGCCGCCCAGGCCCAGGTCGTCGGCCGAGGCGCGGCCGTTGATCTCGGCGCCGACCACGTGTCCCTTCTCGATGCGCAGGATCGACATCGCCTCGGTGCCGTAGGGGGCCAGGCCGAACACGTCGCCGCTCTCGATCAGGGCTTCCCACACCGCCGCGCCATGGTCGGCCGGGACGTTGATCTCGTAAGCCAGCTCGCCGGAGAAGCTGATCCGGAAGAGGCGGGCCGGGACCCCGGCGATGACGGCCTCGGCGTAGCCCATGTAGGGCAGCGCCCGGTTGGCGAGGTCGGCTTCGGTGGCGCCGGCCAGCACCAGGCGGCTGTGGGGGCCGGCCAGGGCCATCGCCGCCCACTGTTCGGTCACCGAGACCAGATGGAGGTCGAGCTCCGGCCACACCACCTGGCTGTAGTACTCCAGGTGGCGCAGCACGGCCGCCGCGTGGACGGTGGTGGTGGTCATCAGGTAGCGGTCCTCGGCGATCCGCGCGCACACCCCGTCGTCGAATACCAGGCCGTCCTCGCGCAGCATCACCCCGTAGCGGCAGCGGCCCACCGCCAGCTTGGCGAAGCCGTTGATGTAGATGCGCTCGAGGAAGGCGGCGGCGTCGCGGCCCTGGATGTCGATCTTGCCCAGCGTCGAGACGTCGACCAGGCCGGCGGCGGTCCGCACCTGGCGGGCCTCGCGCAGGCTGGCCGCCTCGACGTCCTCGCCGGGGCGCGGATAGGCCTTGGGCCGCAACCAGGCGCCGGCCGGGCCGAACACCGCGCCGTGGGCCTGGTGCCAGCGCTGGATGGCCGAACGGCGCACCGGGGCGTAGGCGGCGCCGACCCGGTGGCCGGCGACGGCGCCCAGGGTCACCGCCACGTAGGGCGGCCGGAAGGTGGTGGTGCCGACCTTGTCGATGTCCTTGCCCAGGCGCTCGGCGAGCAGCGCCAGGCCGTTGACGTTGGCGGTCCGGCCCTGATCGGTGCCCATGCCCAGGGTGGTGTAGCGCTTGAGGTGCTCGACCGAGCGGTAGCCTTCGCGGACGGCGAGTTCGACGTCGCCCGCCGTGACGTCGTTCTGAAGATCGACGAACCGCTTGCCCCGCCTGCCGCCGCCGGCGGGCGATTCCCAGAAGGCGCGGATGGGGCGGCTTTGCGGTTCGTTGTCGCACCTCGGCGGGGCCACGGCGGGGGCATCGAAGCCGGCGGCGCGGGCCGCCTCGGTCCCCGCCTCGAGGCCCTCTTCGAGGCACTCGGCGAGGGTGAAGGCGCCGTTGGCGGCGCCGGCCGAGCGCTCGGCCTGGACCGACTCGTCGGGCACGAAGGCGGCGATCCCGGCGTCGTAGCGAAGCCGGCCGCGGGACTGGGAGAACAGGTGGACCGTCGGGTTCCAGCCCCCCGAGACGCACAACAGGTCGCAGGGCAGCCGCCGCCCGGGGCCGCCGCCGTCGAGGCGCACCACTTCGACCCCTTCCAGGCCACGGCCGCCCCGCGCCGCGCTCACCGCGTGGCCGTCGAACACCGGGATGCCGAGGCGGCGGGTGTGGGCGGCGAGGTCGCCGCCGCCCTCGGGGCGGACGTCGATCACCGCCGAGACGTCGATCCCGGCCTCGGCCATGTCGATCACCGCGCCGTAGACCGAGTCGTTGTTGGTGAAGACCACCGAGCGCTTGCCGGGGCGGACCCCGTAGCGGTTGACGTAGGTCCGCGCCGCCGAGGCCAGCATGATCCCCGGCAGGTCGTTGTCGTCGAACACGATGGGCCGCTCGATGGCGCCGGTGGCCAGTACCACGCGGGCCGCCCGCACCTTCCACAGGCGGTGCCTGGGCAGCCGGGGATCGGGGTCCTCCAGGTGATCGGACAGGCGCTCGCTGAGGCCGATCAGGTTGTGGTCGTAGTAGCCGAACACCGTGGTCCGGGGCAGCACCTGGACCTCCTCCATGGCCTCCAGGGCGGCCAGGGTGTCGGCCACCCAGCCCCCGGCGTTGACCCCGTCGATCACCCGCATCGGCTCCGCCAGCAGGTTGCCGCCGAGCCTTGGGGACTCGTCGGCGACGATCACCCGGGCGCCGCTCCGCGCCGCCGCCAGGGCGGCGGCCAGGCCGGCCGGCCCGCCGCCGGCGACCAGCACGTCGCAGTGGGCGTAGCGGTGCTGGTAGCGGTCCGGGTCGGCCTCGGCTGGCGCCTTGCCGAGGCCGGCCGCCGAACGCAGGATCCTCTCGTAATGGGGCCACCACGAGCGGGGCCACATGAAGGTCTTGTAATAGAACCCCGAGGGCAGGAAGCCGCCGATCAGTCCGCCCAGGGCGTTGACGTCGAAGTCGAGCGACGGCCAGCGGTTCTGGCTGCGGGCGTCGAGCCCGTGGTGGAGCTCGACCTGGGTGGCCCGCATGTTGGGTTCGCTGCGCGCGCCCTCGCCGAGCTGGACCAGGGCGTTGGGTTCCTCGGCGCCGGCGGCGAAGATGCCGCGCCGGCGGTGGTACTTGAAGCTGCGGCCGACGGTGCGCACCCCGTTGGCGATCAGGGCCGAGGCCAGGGTGTCGCCCCGGTAGCCCTGGTAGGCCTTGCCGTCGAAGGTGAAATCGAGCGGTTGGCCGCGGTCGATCAGCCCGCCGTCGGCCAGGCGGTTGACTTGAACGGTCATCGCCCGGCCTCGGGGAAAGACTCATGTGGCCCAACGGCGGCGGCCACCTCCTGGGTCTTGGTGTGGCGGCGGACCTTGAACCAGCGCCGGCAGCCCGACGTGTGGTGCCACATCTCGTCGTGATGGCCGCACGGGTTGTCGCGCAGGTAGAGGAAATCGTGCCAGGCCTTGGCGGAGACCGCGCCGGCGGCGGTGTCCGGCCGGGTGGCGGTGGCGTCGCCGCCGTAGGTGAACTCGGTCTCGTCGCGCGGGCCGCACCAGGGACAGGGGATCGACAGCATTCGCATCTCCTCAGTGGGCGCCTGGAGTCGGGCCGGCGCCCTTCTCGTCGAGGGTATGGCCGGTCTCGAAACGGGTCAGCGAGAACGCCACGTTGAGGTCGTGGGGGCGGTCCTGGGCGATGGTGTGGGCGAACACCCAGCCCCCGGCCGGGGTCGCCTTGAAGCCGCCGTAGCACCAGCCGCCGTTGAGGTAGAGCCCGTCCACCGGCAACTTGCCGAGGATCGGGCTGCCGTCCATGGTCATATCCACCGAGCCGCCCCAGGTCCGCATCAGGCGCAGCCGGCCGAACGACGGGAACAGAGACAGGACGGCGGCGACGATGTCCTCGATGACCGGCAGGTTGCCGTGCTGGGCGTAGGAGTTGTAGCCCTCCAGGTCGCCGCCCAGCACCAGCTCGCCCTTGCCGGTCTGGCTGACGTAGCAGTGGGCGGCGCCCGAGGTGACCACCGGGTCCAGGCACGGCTTGACCGGCTCGCTGACCATGGCCTGGATGGCGTGGCTCTCGATGGGCAGGCGCAGCCCGGCCATCCCGGCGACCCGCGAGGTCTGTCCCGAAACGGCGATGCCGATCTTGTCGGCGTCGATGGCGCCGCGCGTGGTGTCGACCCCGACCACCCGGCCGCCCCGGCGGCGGATGGCGGTGACCTCGCAGTTCTGGATGATGTCGACGCCGCGTAAATCGGCGGCCCGGGCGTAGCCCCAGGCGACGGCGTCGTGGCGCACGGTGCCGGCGCGGGGCTGCAACAGGGCGCCGAGGACCGGGTAGCGGGCGTGCTCGGAACAATCCAGCAGCGGAACCATGTCGCGGACCCGGTCGCGCTCCAGGTACTCGGCGTCGATGCCGTTGAGCCGCATGGCGTTGCCGCGCCGCAGGTGGGCCTCGACCTGGGCCTCGCTGTGGGCCAGGTTGAGGACGCCGCGCTGGGAGAACATGATGTTGAAGTTGAGCTCGGCGCTGAGGCCCTCCCACAGCTTCATCGAGAACTCGTAGAACCGGGCGTTGGCGTCCAACTGGTAGTTGGAACGCACGATGGTGGTGTTGCGCCCGGTGTTGCCGCCCCCCAGCCAGCCCCGCTCGAGCACCGCCACCTCGGCGATGCCGTGTTCCTTGGCCAGGTAATAGGCGGTGGCCAGTCCATGGCCGCCGCCGCCGATGACGATCACCTTGTAGCGGGGCTTGGGATCGGGGTTGCGCCAGGCGACGGGCCACTGGCGATGGCCGGTCAGGCCGTGGCGGACCAGGTTGAACAGGGAATAGCGTTGCCTGGGACGGGCGCCGGGTCCGGTGAGGTCGGCAGGGGGAGGGTTCCGGGATTCGGGCCGAATAGAATTGAGGGACATTTATTTTCCGCGCAGGAAGCCCAGACGTACTGCGCATATGGGGATAACCCTTCCGGCATCAAGGTTTTCTTCATTCTAATTCGCAATTTGTGCCCTTGACCGTTAGAGCATTTCAGGATTGATCGCGCTGACGCGATCAATCCGCGTTCAAACGCCACGCAGGCTTACGCCCGCCTGCCTGCGCGAAGCCGGAGCTCCCGCCTCCCGAAGTCGTACGGAGGGCAGGTCGCTTCGGCGGAGGCAGGCTGACGCGGCGGATTGCGGCATTTGCCGCAATCAGGGCATATCGGGATATTGGCGACTGAATAAATGGTGACTGTATATAGTTTATTGGAAGATTAAATGGTGACTGTATATAGTTTATTGGCGGTGGGTTAGCCACCGCCAATAAACTATATACAGTCACCATTTATTCCCAATAAACTATATACAGTCACCATTTATTCAGTCGCCAATATCCCGATACGCCCTAACCCTCATCGCCTTCCAGGCGTTGCAGCGCCCAGGCGGCGGTTTGGCGGACCGTCGGCGACGGATCGTCGAGGCGGGCCCGCGCCGCCGGGGCCAGCGAGGGATCGGCGCTGTTGGCGATGGCGATCAGGACGTTGCGCAGCAAGCGGTCGCGGCCGCCCCGCTTGACCGGGGTGGTGGCGAACAAGGCGCCGAAGGCGTCCTCCTCCAGGGCCGCCAGTTCGGCCAGCGGCGGCGCCTCCAGCCGGGGGATGAGCGGCAGCCACTCGGCGCCGCCCGGGGGCGCGAACTTGTTCCACGGACAGGCGGCCAGGCAGTCGTCGCAGCCGAAGATCCGGTTGCCCATCCGGGCCCCCAGGGCGGGCTCGATGGGGCCGTCGAGTTCGGTCGTCAGGTAGGAGACGCAGCGCCGGGCGTCGACCCGGTAGGGGTCGGCCAGGGCGTCGGTGGGGCAGGCCACGCGGCAGCGCTCGCAACTCCCGCAGTGGTCGCCATGGGGGGCGTCGGGGGGCAGCTCGAGGGTGGTGAACACCTCGCCCAGGAACATCCACGAGCCCAGGCGCCGCGACACCACGACCCCGTGCTTGCCCCGCCAGCCGAGGCCGGCGCGCACCGCCAGCGGCTTCTCCATCACCGGCGCGGTGTCGACGAACACCTTGATCCCGCAGCCGGTGGTCTCGGCCATCCAGCGGCCGAGCCGCTTGAGGCGCTTCTTGATCACGTCGTGGTAGTCGCGCCGCCGGGCGTAGGCGCTGATCACCCCGCGCCGGGGTCGCGACAGCATCTCGCGGGGATCGTCGGCGGGGGCGTAGTTGGTGGCCACGACGACGACGCTGCGCGCCGCCTCCCACAGGGCCCGGGGCGAGGACCGGCGCTGGGCGCTGTCGGCGATCCAGGACATGGTGCCGTGACGCTCGGCGGCCAGGTAGTCCCGGAGGTTGCGGCGGTCCCCTTCGTCGCCCTCGGCCGAGCAGAAGCCGACGGCGTCGAAGCCGGTCTCCAGCGCCTTGTCCCGGATCGCCTGCTTGAGGTCCTTCATCCCGTCCTCGCCAGTTTCATGGGATGTATGGTATCTAGCCTTCGCCTCCACCCCCCGCAACAGGAATGAAGGCTGGACAGGGATGCGATTCCGTTACACGGCCCTCTACGTCGCCCTCATCGCCGGAGTGAACTACGCCTTCACCGTGGTGCCGCTGGTTGCGTTGCCCGACGGCACCCTGTGGCCGCCGGTGTCGCTGGTCGTCGGCCTGGTGTTCGTGGTCCGCGACTTCGCCCAGCGCGAGATCGGCCACAAGGTACTGCTGGCGATGGCGGCCGGGGCGGCGCTCAGCTACCTGATGGCGGGACCGGAAATCGCCCTCGCCAGCACCGCCGCCTTCCTGGTCGGCGAGCTTGCCGACTGGGCGGTCTTCAGCTTCACCCGGCGCCCGTTGTCCGAGCGCATCCTGTACTCCAGCCTCCTCGGGGCGCCGCTCGACAGCGTCGTCTTCCTGGCCGGGATCGGCCTGCTGTCGGCGACCGGGGCCGTCGCCATGACCGCTTCCAAGCTGGCCGGGGCGCTGATCGTGTGGTGGCTGGTCCGCCGCCGCGAGGCGCTGGCCGGCTAGGACAGCTGGTATCAGGCGGCGCCCCTGGCGGGGCGGTTGACGCCGAGCAGGGCGTCGACCTTGAGCACCGCGTCCTGGGCGTCGAAGCCCACCGCGTCGGCGCCGATCTCGTCGGCGAACTCCTGGGTCACCGGACAGCCGCCGACGATCACCTTGACCTTGTCGCGCAACTGGGCGGCGCCCAACTCGGCGATCACCTCGCCCATCTTCATCAAGGGCAGGGTGAGCAGGGTCGAGATGCCGAGCACGTCGGGCGTGTTGTCCTCGACCGCCTTGACGAAGTCGGCGATCTTGACGTCGGTGCCGAGGTCGATGACGTCGTAGCCGTTGGCCTGGAGCACCGCGGCGACCACCGACTTGCCGATGTCGTGGATGTCGCCCTCGATGGTGCCGATCACCATCTTGCCCGGCGACATCCGCTTGGCGCCCGAGGCCTTGATCTCCTCGTCGAGCAGCGCCACGCCCACCTTCATCACCTCGGCGGCCATGGTCAGCTCGGGCAGGAACACGACCTGGGCGCCGAAGTCCGCGCCGACCTGGGAGACGCCCTTGCCGAGGCCCTTGTTGACCGCCTCCAGCGGGTCCATGCCGGCCTCGAGGCCCTCGGTGATCAGGCGGATGCACTCATCCGTTTCGCCGTCGATCACGGTCTCGGCCAGCTTCTCGTAGTACGCGTCGTCTATCTTGATAGCCATCGTTCACGGTCTCCTGTCAGCCGACGTCGCGCTTGACGACGAAGTCCAGGTAATCGTCGATTTCCTGGCGGATTTCGGGGGCCACCGGGGATTCGGCGGTCTCCAGGATCTTGGCCGCCTTCTCCTTGGCCTTGTCCTGCAACTCGGTATGCCCGCGCTCCCAGGTCTCGAAGAAGTCCCGGTTGCTGAGCTCGGGGATAAAGAACTCTTTGCGGTACCAGTCCCGGGTGTGGCGCTCCTTGAGGTAGCTGCCGGGCAGCGGCCCGACCTTGAGGATCTCGTCGACCGCCAGCCGCTGGTCGTCGATCACGATGCCCTTCAGGTAGTGGCCGATGAAGCCGGCGATCTCGTTCTCCAGCACCATCTCCGGCCACGACACCAGGTTGAAGCCCGCCGTGCCGCCGATGTCCCACACGTAGCTGACGCCGCCGAGCGCGTAGGTGTACATCTTGAGCGCCTTCTCGTAGGCCGTCTGCTGGTCCATCTCGCAGGAATCGCTCATCCCGAAACCGACGCACGGCACCCCGTAGTGATGGGCCATCGCCGACAGCCCGGCGCCGACGGTGCCATATTCGGGGTTGCCGCACGACCACAGGCCGGTGCGCATGTCCATCGCCGGGCTGAACGAGCAGAAGGCCAGCGGGTGACCCGGCTTGTAGGACTGGGCCTGGACCGCCAGGGCCAGGGTCTCGGCCAGCGCCTGGACCAGCATCCCGGCCAGCGTCGCCGG
>CAZWEZ010000120.1:0-10380 GCA_964632795.1 uncultured Thalassospiraceae bacterium
CGCCCGACCAAGGCCGAGCGCCGGGCCATCGACCGCCTGCGCGAAGAGGAATGAGGGCGCCGGCGATTCCCTCATTTACCTTGGGGTTGTCCATCGCCCTCCGGGTGTGATAGGCAAAAGCCATGGTCTTCGATATCAAGGGATTGCTGTTGGGCGGGAAGGGCGCTTTCGCCGACGGATTCGCCGAGGCGGGACGCCATGACGACGGCGAGCTGCACCTGGCGACGGCGGCCCTGCTGGTCGAGGCGGCGTGCATGGACGGCACCTTCGACGCCGAGGAACGCGGCGCCATTGCGACGCTGCTGGAAACCCGATTCGAGCTCGACGGCGCCGATGTCGAGGCCCTGATCGACGACGGGCGGAAGGCGGTGGAGACCAGCCAGCTCTATGCCTTCACCCGAATCGTCAAGGACCGCTTCTCCGAGGAGGAGAGGGTCCACATGATCGAGATGCTGTGGGAGGTCGCCTACGCCGACGGAATCCTGCACGATTACGAGGCCAACCTGGTGCGCCGCGTCGCCGGCTTGATCTACGTTACCGACCGCGACAGCGGCGAGGCCCGCAAGCGGGCCCTGAACCGTCTCGAATCGACCGCGACCCCGACGCCATGAGTGCCATCCAACGGAGAGAACCATGACTTACGTCGTCGTCGAGAATTGCATCAAGTGCAAATTCATGGACTGCGTCGAGGTATGTCCGGTCGACTGCTTCTACGAGGGCGACAACTTCCTGGTCATCCATCCCGACGAATGCATCGACTGCGGCGTCTGCGAGCCCGAATGTCCGGCCGAGGCCATCGTCCCGGATACCGAACCCAACGTCGAACAGTGGCTGGAGATCAACGCCAACTACGCCAACACCTGGCCCAACATCACCCGCAAGGGCGAGCCCCCCCCCGACGCCGAGGAATGGAAGGACAAGCCCGACAAGCTCAAGCAACTCAGCCCCGAGCCCGGGCACGGTTCGTAATCCCCCCTCCCCACCGCCGCGGCATCCGAAGCGGGCAAAGGGGATGTTTTTTTTTCTGTCCGGATGTGATATATTTCCAATACCGGCCGTGCGTGGCCGGCTTTCGGTCTGTCGAGTTGGATTCTGCATTCGGGGGTGATTGCGCAGGGTCCGTGCCCCCGGGGGTGGAAACCGCCGACAGTCCGGGATAACGACATCCGCGAAGCCGAGTCTCCCGAAGAGTAGGCGTCGAACGTTGTTGAGTGGAGAAGAAACTATGTCCGAATACTTCACGTGCTCTCCCGGGGATTTCGTGGTCTATCCGACCCACGGCGTGGGGATGGTGACCGGCATCGAAACCCAGGAGATCTCAGGCCACAAACTCCGGCTGTTCGTGA
The DNA here is from genome assembly GCA_964632795.1 of uncultured Thalassospiraceae bacterium. Classification (GTDB taxonomy): domain Bacteria; phylum Pseudomonadota; class Alphaproteobacteria; order Rhodospirillales; family 2-02-FULL-58-16; genus CAZWEZ01. The sequence continues at coordinate 1,347 of CAZWEZ010000120.1, forward strand.
TCTCGTTCGATCGCGACCGCATGACGTTGCGGGTTCCGATCTCCAAGGCCGGGACCTCGGGATTGCGCAACCTCAGCACGCGCAAGGTCATGGATACCGCCCTGACCACCCTCCAGGGCCGGGCCCGCACCAAGCGCACCATGTGGAGCCGCCGCGCCCAGGAGTACGAGGCCAAGATCAACTCGGGAAACCCGGTGTCGATCGCCGAGGTGGTCCGCGACCTTCACCGCAGCACCGATCAGCCCGATCAGTCCTTCAGCGAGCGCCAGATCTACGAGTCCGCCCGCGACCGCCTGGCCCACGAACTGGCGGCGGTCGAGAAGATCGACATGCAGATGGCGACCGAGAAGCTGGAAGACCTGCTGTCGGCCCTGCAAGCGGCCTGAGCGGCGGTTTGGAACACCCCGGGGGCGGCATGGACCGTCTCCCCCATTCCTAGTGTCCTGGTTCCTGAGTTCGTGGTATTTAGGATCGCTTTTCCCGGTCTCTGGGTAGGAGGCGCCGCGCCGGCGATACGGTGCCATCGGTAAGCGGTGCCGACGCCCTCCAGAGGCCGGGAAAAGCGACCCCGAGGGCGGCCATACAGGCCCCTCGGACGTCGTCGCGCGGCCCTTGTGATGGATCGCCATCACGGCGGACCGCGCTCCTAGCCGAGGGGCCTGTATGGCCGTCCTAAATGCCACGAACTCAGGAACCAGGACACTAAAAAGGATCGTCTCCGGCGGCCAGACCGGGGTCGACCGGGCGGCGCTGGACGCCGCGCTTGAGTTCGGCGTGCCGTGCGGCGGCTGGTGCCCCCGCGGCCGGCTGGCCGAGGACGGCCCGATCCCCGGGCGCTACCCCCTCGAGGAAACCGACAGCGCCGACTACGCCGAACGGACCCTTCTTAACGTCCGCGATTCCGATGCCACCCTGGTCTTGAGCCGGGGCCGGCCCGGCGGCGGTACGGCGTTGACGATCGCCATTGCCGGGGAACTGGGCCGGCCGTGCATGGTCGTCGACCTGGCCGCCGGCGAAGACGGGGTGGACGAGGTCCGGGCCTGGATCGGCTCAGAACACATCGCCGTCCTCAACCTCGCCGGACCCCGGGAAAGCACCTCGTATGGCATCCACCGCCGGGCGCTGGCGTTCCTCGTGGCATTGCTTAGCCAGGATATTTCATGAAGACGCCGGCGAACGGGGAACCCAGCGCAGGGTTTCCAGGATGTCGGGATTGCAGGCGGGTGATTCGACACAGAGATCACAGAGAAAGTTAAAGCCACAGAGGACACGGAGAAGCAGAAGGGAATGCGCTTCGCGCGAAGCGCGTTATCTTTTTCTTCTCCGTGTCCTCTGTGGTTTAAATCTTCCTATGAGCCCTCTGTGTCGAATCATCCCTTGAAATCAAGCAAATCGTTCGGATTGTCTTACCCGCGAACGGAATTTCCGGGTTAACGGACGATGATCTTGACCCGGCTTCCGGGGACCAGCGGCTGATCGCGGCCGATCCCGTTCAGCAGTTCGAACCAGTCCACCCGGTAGGTCTCGAACGGCAGGCGCGCCGCCAACGAGCGGACGCTGTCGCCCGGCTTGACGGTGACCACCCGCAGCCGCAAAGGCCGCGCCTCGGCCGCCTCCTCGGCGGTGATCCGGCGGAAGCTGTAGGTGGTGCGCCGGAGCGCGGAGGCCAGGCCGGCGGTGAGCTTGGGCGGGGTCAGGAAGATCAGGCGGAAGATGCGCTCCCGCCCGTCGCGGATCGCCACCAGCCGGATGTCCCGCGTCCCGGTGTTCCCGGTCGAGGTCCGGCCGTGGCCGGTGACCGCCTCCAGGCCGTTGACGTCGATCCTCTCGACGTTGCGCAACGACAGCCGCCGTCCCCAGGTGTCGCTCACGTAGCGCCGCAGGTCGCCGACCTGGCGGGACTTGACGGCGGCCTCCATGTCAAACGCGACGACCGTTCCCCCGGGACCGCGGGCGACCAGTTGGCTGGGGGAATTGAACATCTCGAAGCCGGGCGGCACCGTGAAGCGGATCCCCAGCCCGGGATGGATGAAGTCCCGGCCCCGGCGGATCCCCTGGCTGGGATCGTCGCCGAACAGCAGGCCGTCGATGCGCGACAGATAGGTTTCGCGCCCCAGGACGGGGGCGCCGCGCGGCACCGCCCGGGCCAGCCGGATCGCCTGGACGATGCGCTCGGCGGTCCGCGGGTGGCTGGACATGAGGTTGAACCTGTCGGCCGTGCCGGACTTGCCGGCGCGTGCCGCCTTCAGCCTGTCGTGGGCCTCCAGCTTGCGGAAGAAGCTGGTCATGGCGTCGGCGTCGTAGCCGGCGAGGACCAGGTAGCGGACCCCCAGCATGTCGGCTTCCAGCTCCTGGTCGCGGGAGAACCCCTGGAGGTAGGCCTGGGCGCCGAACGAGGCCAGATCGGCGGCCCCCGCCGGCACCCCGGCGGCGCTGCCCAGCGCCCCGAGGATGGTCAGCCCCAGGTTGGCGGCCATCGCCTTGCTGTAGCGCTCGGCGGTGTGGCGGGCGGTGACGTGGCCGATCTCGTGGGCCAGCACGCCGGCCATCTCGGCCTCGTTGTCGGCCAGCGCCAGCAGGCCGCGGGTGATGTAGACGAAGCCGCCGGGCAGGGCGAAGGCGTTGACCTTGTCGTCGTTGAGCACGGTGAAGGTGTAGGACAGGTTCTGGACCTCGGAGACCCGACTCAATCGATGGCCGATCCGGGCCACGTAGTCGGTGAACCCGCGATCCCCGTAAGCGCCGCCGAACTGCTTGAGGATCTTGGGATGCTCGCGGCGCCCGGCCTTCAGCCCGTCGGCCCGCGACATGAAGGCGGTGAAGCTCTGCTTGCCGGTCGCCGGGTTGACCGAACAGGCGGCCAGGGCCACCAACGGCAGGCACAGGACGACGGCGCGGAAGAGTCGTTTCATGATAATGCCGATTATGGATTCGAACGCCGCCCGCGACAAGGCGCTGATGCCCAGGATCACTGTTCCAGGACCTCGATCTGTTGGGGATGGGTGGCCTCGATCATCGGCCCGTTGTAGTCCTTGATCCATCCCCGCGCCCGCACCCGCCGGCCGGCCAGGGACAGCGGGTCGACACCGTCGGCGGCGAACAGCCGCAACGCCTTGGGCGAGATGGTGATGGTGAAGTCGCTCCGCCAGTCGGCGCCGAAGTTGAGGTAGACCCGGCCCTTGACCTTGGCGGTCTCGAGCACCGTGCCCTCGACGAGCTGGAAGGTGTCGATGTCGCCGGCGGCGGCGATGGGGTCGCGGATGGCGTAGAAGCGATGCCCCCAGATGCCCCGTCCGGCGGCCCGCGCCCGGTCCTCGATGGCCAGCATGTCGGGCAGGCGGGCCCGGTTGTCGGGGAAGCTGTAGACCCGGGCCAGCCCCCGGCGCAGCATCTCGCCCTGGATCCAGGCGCCGTCCTCGCCGAACAGGTGGGCCAGCAGGCGGCCGTGGCGGTCCAGGCGCCGGCCGCCGAAGGACAGGGTCAGGGTCCGGCCCAGGGTCAGCTCCTCGAGCGTCCGCTTGGCCAGCTCGGCCAGCGGCCAGGCGACGAAAGCGGGGCGCCCGAGGGGCAGCTTGGGGGCCTGGATGCCGACCAGGCGGACCTGGGTGGCGCCCTTCGTGGCCCGGTTCTCGTCGATCACCACGGCTTGGCGCAGGACCACCGTGTCGCCGTCCACCACCTTGACGACGGCGCCGCTCCCCCATTCCTCCAGGTCCCCGGCGGCGGTTGCCGCGGCAGGCGCGCCAAGGAAGGTCAGCAACAACAGGGGGCGCAGGCGGCGCATGAAACGGGTCAAGGTCCGGTTCCTCGGCTATAATGGCGACGAGATATCTTACCAGGACTCGCCATGGACGCCATCAACGAGCGCCGCGAACTGTTCCCGCGCCTCGAGCCCTACGCCCGGGGGATGCTCGACCTCGACGGCGGCCATCGGATGTACTGGGAGCAGTCGGGCAACCCCGACGGCCGGCCGGTGGTGTTCCTGCACGGCGGCCCCGGCGCCGGGGCGGGGCCGATCCACCGCCGGTTCTTCGACCCCTACCACTACCGGATCGTGGTCTACGACCAGCGGGGCGCCGGGCGCTCGCGGCCGAGCGCCGAGCTGGCCGACAACACCACCCGCCATCTGGTCGAGGACATGGAACGGCTGCGCGAGCACCTGGACGTCGAGCGGTGGCTGGTCTTCGGCGGTTCGTGGGGCGTCCTGCTGGGCCTGGCCTACGGCATCCACCGTCCCGAACGGTGCGCGGGGTTCGTGCTGCGCGGCGTGTTCCTGGGCCGAAGCCGCGAGATCGGGTGGTTCCTCGACGGCATGCGCTCGGTGTTTCCCGAGGCGTGGCGGGACTTCGCCGGGTTCCTGCCCGAAGACGAACGTGGCGACCTTCTGGCCGGCTACCGGCGCCGGCTCAACGACCCCGATCCCGCCGTCGCCATCCCGGCGGCGCGGGCCTGGAACCGTTACGAGAGCAGGTGTTCGAACCTGCTGCCCGGCAAACCGGAGCGGTCGGACCTCGGCGAGCCGGCGGGCGGCGACGCCCCCACCCTGGCCCTGGCCCGCATCGAGGCCCACTACTTCAAGCACCGGATGTTCCTGGACGACGGCGCGCTGCTGACCGGAATCCACAAGCTGCGCCGGATTCCGGCGGTCATCGTCCAGGGGCGCTACGACATGATCTGCCCCATCGTCAGCGCCGACGACCTGGCCCGCGCGTGGCCCGAGGCCGACTACGTGGTCGTCCCCGACGCCGGGCACTCGGCGCTGGAGCCGTCGATCCGCGCCGCCCTGGTCGCCGCCACCGAATCCTTCAAGGTCCGATAAACACGGCCTTTTCCTTGCAACCGGCCGCTCTTTCCGTAAGATGCGGGGCTCGGAAGTAACGGGAGGGGCCGTGTTCAAGGGTCTATTCAGGGTCTTGTGCGTCCCGGCGGCGGCCGGCATGCTCGCCTTCGGCGGCCCGGCGCGGGCCGGCGATCCCGACTTCCTGTCGATCGGCGGCGGCTACTTCGACTGGAACCGGCAGAAGGATCCGGCCGCCGAGTTCCGCCTCGAATACCGCTCGGACATGGAGTTCTGGGTGTTCAAGCCCTTCGCCGGGCTGATGGGGACCAGCGACGCCGCCTTCTATGGTTACGCCGGGGTGCTGATCGACGTCTACCTCGGCAACCGCTTCGTCGTCACCCCGAGCTTCGCCCCCGGGTACTACGAGAAGGGCAACGGCTACGACCTCGGCCACGAGCTGGAGTTCCGCTCGCAGCTGGAATTCGCCTACCGCTTCGACGACCGCTCGAGGCTCGGCCTCGCCATCTCCCACATGTCCAACGCCAGCATCGCCGACAACAACCCCGGCACCGAATCGGCGATCCTCTACTACACGGTGCCGGTCGGCGTCATCGAGGACCTGCTCGAGTGATCCGCCCCGCGACACGGCCATTCGCCGCTCGATGAATCAATCTCGAGTGTTCGGGGGTGGCGAGGCCATTACCCGGTTACCCACGGCCATGGTGATCGGTTATAGTGGCCGCCGTTTCGGAAGTTTTCCCAGGGAACCGCGATCATGGACCAATCGGACCGTTACGTCGATCTGAACCTGCGCGAGGAGGACCTGATTTCCAGAGGCAGGCATGTCCTGTGCGCCTACGTGATGAAGCCCGGGGACGGACAGGACTACCAGGCGGCGGCGGCCCATTTCGCAGCCGAGTCCTCGACCGGGACCAACGTCGAGGTTTCGACCACCGACGACTTCACCCGCGGCGTCGACGCGCTGGTCTACGAGGTGGACGCACCCGGGGAGATCATGAAGATCGCCTATCCGGTGGAGCTGTTCGACCTCAACATAACCGACGGCCGGGCGATGCTGGCCTCGTTCCTCACCCTGACGGTCGGCAACAACCAGGGCATGGGCGACATCGAATACGCCAAGATGCACGACTTCTTCATTCCCCTGGCCTACCTCGAGCTGTTCGACGGCCCGTCGACGACGGTGGCCGATTTGTGGCGGGTGATGGGCCGTCCGGAGGTCGATGGGGGCTTCATCGTCGGGGCGATCGTCAAGCCCAAGCTGGGCCTGCGCCCGGCGCCGTTCGCCGAGGCCGCCTACCGGTTCTGGCTGGGCGGCGACTTCGTCAAGAACGACGAACCCCAGGGGAACCAGAGCTTCGCGCCGCTCAAGGAAACCATCCGGGCGGTGGCCGACGCCATGCGCCGGGTCCAGGACGAGACCGGCATGGCCAAGATCTTCTCGGCCAACATCACCGCCGACGACTACCGGGAGATGCTGGCCCGCGGCGAGTTCATCCTCGACACCTTCGCCGAGAACGCCGACCACGTGGCCTTCCTGATCGACGGCTACGTCGCCGGCCCGCAGGCGGTGACGACCGCCCGCAACGCCTTCCCCAACCAGTTTCTCCACTACCACAGGGCGGGCCACGGGGCGGTGACGTCGCCGCGCTCGCGGCGCGGGTACACGGCTTTCGTGCTCTCCAAGATGGCCCGCCTCCAGGGGGCCTCGGGCATCCACACCGGGACCATGGGGTTCGGCAAGATGGAAGGCGACCCGGGAGACCGCATCGTCGCCCGGATGATCGAGCAAGACAGCGCCGACGGGCCGTTCTACCACCAGGAATGGCATGGCATGAAGCCGACCACGGCGATCATCTCGGGGGGCATGAACGCCTTGCGGATTCCCGGGTTCTTCGACAACCTGGGCCATTCGAACCTGATCATGACCGCCGGCGGGGGCTGTTTCGGCCACCTCGACGGGGCGGCCGCCGGGGCGCGCTCGATGCGCCAGGCCGAGCAGTGCTGGAAGCAGGGCCACGACCCGGTCGCCTTCGCCAAGGAACACCGCGAGTTCGCCCGCGCCTTCGAGAGCTTCCCCGAGGACGCCGACCGGCTCTATCCGGACTGGCGCCGGGTCCTTGGCGTCGCCGCCTGAACCCCCAAGGAACCGAGCCAGGACCGAACCGATGTCGAAGAAGCATCCCATCATCGCGGTGACCGGCTCGTCGGGCGCCGGCACCAGCACGGTCAAGGTGGCCTTCGACCACATGTTCCGGCGCCAGGGCGTCAAGCCGGCGGTGATCGAGGGCGACAGCTACCACCGCTACGACCGCGCCGGGATGAAGGAGGCCATGGAGCGCCACCAAAAGGAGGAGGGTTGCGCCCACTTCTCCCACTTCGGCCCCGAGGCCAACCTGTTCGAGGAGCTGGAGGAGACTTTCCGGCTCTACGGCGAGGCCGGCGGCGGCCGGCGGCGGCTGTACCTGCACAACCACGAGGAGGCCGAGCCCTACGCCGAGCTGGGACTGGGCCCGGGCCGGTTCACGCCCTGGGAAGACTTCGAGCCCGCCACCGACCTGCTGTTCTACGAGGGCCTCCACGGCTGCATGGTCACCGACCGGGTGGACCTCGCCCGCCACGTCGACCTCAAGATCGGCGTCGTGCCGGTGATCAACCTAGAGTGGATCCAGAAGATCCACCGCGACACCCAGGCCCGGGGGTATTCGGAGGAGGCGGTGATGGACACCATCCTGCGCCGCATGTACGACTACGTCCACTACGTCATCCCCCAGTTCCAGCATACGGACATCAACTTCCAGCGGGTCCCGGCGGTCGACACCTCGGACCCCATCATCGCCCGCGACATCCCGACCCCCGACGAGAGCCTGCTGGTGATCCGCTTCGCCGAACCGGACCGCTTCGAGGTCGACTTCGACTACCTCCTGCAGATGCTGCACGGCTCGTGGATGTCCCGGGGCAACACGATCGTCGTCTCCGGCGGCAAGATGGGGCTCGCCATGGAGCTGATCTTAACCCCGATCCTGCACCGCATCGTCGCCGAGCGACGCCGGCTGATCGAACCGGAGGCCGCCTGAGCGGGGCGGCGGGGCAAGGGCCGCAAGATGTCCAGCGACCATCCGATCATCGCAGTCACGGGCTCCTCGGGCGCCAACCGCAAGACCGTGCGCGAGACCTTCGACAAGCTGTGCCGGGACGAGGGCCTGACCGCCGCCTACGTCCAGGGCGACGGCTTTCACCGCTACGACCGCAAATCGATGAAGCAGGCCATCGCCGAGGCCACCGCCGGGGGCAACGACCACTTCTCCCACTTCGGCCCCGCGGCCAATTTGTTCGACCGCCAGGAGGCGCTCTACAGGGCCTACGGCGAGCATGGCACGGGGCAGCGGCGCTTCTACCTTCACAACTGGGAGGAGGTGGAGCCGTTCAACGACCACGGCCTCAATCCGGGCGAGTTCACCCCCTGGGAGGACCTTCCCGAGGGCACCGACATGCTGGTCTACGAGGGTCTCCACGGCTGGGTCTCGACGGCCGCGGCGGACCTCGCCCGCCACGTCGACCTGAAGATCGGCGTGGCGCCGGTGATCAACCTCGAATGGATCCAGAAAATCAACCGCGACACCCGGATGCGCGGCTATTCCGAGGATGCGGTGGTCGACACCATCCTGCGCCGGATGCACGACTACATCCACTTCATCGTCCCCCAGTTCCGGGGCTCCGACATCAACTTCCAGCGGGTCCCGGTGGTCGACACCTCGGATCCCATCATCGCCCGCGACGTGCCGAGCGTGGACGAGAGCATCGTGGTGGTCCGGGTCCGCCGGCCCGAGGACTTCGGAGTCGACTTCCCCTGGCTGCTGAGCAACCTGAACGGTTCCTGGATGTCGCGGCGCAACACCATCGTGGTCCCCGGCGGCAAGATGGGGATGGCCATGCAGATGGTCCTCACCCCCATCATCCGGGACATGATGGCGGCCCGGAATAAAAGCTGACGCAACAATACCCGGGGCGGGCGAACGGCGCCTGGGTCATCAACCGCGAATCCCTCAAACTGCTGGCCACCCGGATCCGATCCCCCCGATCCCACCACCCCAACGGGCGGGAGACGGCCCGCCCCAAAGAGACCGTTCCGTTCCCCCGGCGGGTGTTCCCAACCCGGTCGCGTGAAATCATCCTGGGCGACTCATACCAAGGGGCACTGATAATGACCCATAGAGACGGCTTTCCAAGGCTTTC
>CAZWEZ010000121.1:0-10328 GCA_964632795.1 uncultured Thalassospiraceae bacterium
CGCCGGGCGGCCTTCGGTCCACAGCGCGGCGCGCACCGCGCCGCGGGCGAAGATGGCCCGGGACGCCGCCTTGTGGGTCAGCTCGACCCGTTCGCCCTCGGCGGCGAAGATCACCGTGTGCTCGCCGGTGACGTCGCCTCCACGCAGCGTCGCGAAGCCGATGTCGCCGCGCCGGCGCTCGCCGGTGTGGCCGTCGCGCACCCGCTGGGAGACCGCCTCCAACTCGACCCCGCGCCCGGCCGCCGCCGCGCCGCCAAGGGCCAGTGCCGTGCCCGAGGGCGCGTCCACCTTGTGGCGGTGGTGCATCTCGACGATTTCGATATCGTAGTCGTCCCCCAGGGCGGCGGCCGCCTGGCCGACCAGGCCGAGCAGCAGGTTGACCCCGAGGCTCATGTTGGCGGCCTGGACGACGGCGGTCCCGGCGGCTGCCGAGACCAGCGCCGCCTGCTCGTCGGCGCCCAGTCCGGTGGTGCCGATGGCCAGCGGCGTGGCGTGGCGGCGGGCCAGCTCGGCGTGGGAGATGGTGGCGGTGGGCAGGGTGAAGTCGATGACGGCGTCCGATCCCGCGAACAGCGCCTCGGCGTCGTGGCCGACCTCGATGCCGCAGGCCCCGGCGCCGGCCAGCTCGCCGATGTCCCGACCGAGGGCCGGGCTGTCGGGCAACTCGGTGCCCCCGGCCAGCTCGCAGTCCTCGCCGGCCAGCACCTCGGCGACCAGCATCCGCCCCATCCGCCCGGCGCACCCGACGATCCCGATTTTCATGGCGTCCCCCTGTCGTTGGCCGGCGGCGCGGTGCCGCTATTCCTTAAGGTCTTCCCACAACTCCTTGACCTTGGTGAAGAATCCATGGGCTTCAGGGCTGTGCTTCTCGGGGCTGCCCTGTTCGGCGAACTGGTGCAGCAGCTCCTTCTGCTTGCCGGTCAGCTTGACCGGGGTCTCGATCACAATCTGCACGAACATGTCGCCCCGGGCGTCGGAGCGCAACACCGTCATCCCGGTACTGCGGAGCCGGAACTGGTTGCCGGTCTGGGTTCCGGCGGGGATGGTGACCCGGGCCCGGCCGCCGTCGACGGTCGGGACGTCGAGGGTCCCGCCGAGCGCCGCGGTGGTCATCGGGATCGGCACCCGGCAATAGATGTCGGCGCCGTCGCGCTGGAAGATGCGGTGGGGTTTGATGGTCAGAAAGATGTACAGATCGCCGGCCGGCGCCCCGCGCAGCCCGGCCTCGCCCTCGCCCCCGAGGCGGATCCGGGTGCCGTCCTCGACCCCGGGGGGGATGTTGACCGACAGCGTCTTTTCCTTGCGCACCCGCCCGGCGCCGGCGCAGGTCCGGCACGGTTCCTTGATCACCTTGCCCTGGCCGCCGCACGACGGGCAGGTGCGCTCGACGGTGAAGAAGCCCGACTGGGAGCGGACCCGGCCGTGGCCGTGGCAAGTGGCGCAGCTCACCGGCGCCGCGCCGCCGGCGGCGCCCGAGCCCCGGCAGTCCTTGCACGAGACCGAGGTCGGGACGCGGATGTTGACCTTGTCGCCGGTGTAGGCCTCCTCCAGCGCCACCTCCATGTTGTAGCGCAGGTCGTTGCCCCGCCCGGAGGCGGCCGAGGCGCGCTGGCCGCCGCCGTGGACGAAATCGCCGAACATCTCGTCGAAGATGTCGGCGAAGCCCGAGGCGAAGCCGCCCCCGGGGACGCCGCCCCCGGGGAAGCCGCCGGGACCGGGGCCGCCCTGCTCGAAGGCGGCGTGGCCGAAGCGGTCGTAGGCGGCGCGTTTCTGGTCGTCCTTGAGGACCTCGTAGGCTTCGCCGACCTGCTTGAACTTCCTTTCCGCTCCCTTGTTGCCGGGATTGCGGTCGGGGTGGTGCTTCATGGCCAGCTTGCGGTAGGCCTTCTTGATCTCGTCGGCGCCGGCGTCGCGGCCGAGATCGAGCAGTTCGTAATAGTCCACTTTGGCCATCGGGCGTGACTCGCAACGATCCTAGTGGACCGGATCGGTCAAAGGGTACCCATACGATCGCCTTTCCCGCCTCCTCGGCGGGACGGCGCGCGCCGGCATCACGGCGCGACGCGCGCCTGGCCGGCGACCCTGGAACACCGTCACGTGGCACACCCTCCTGTCTGTGAAAGTCGGTGCTGGGACGAGCCGCACCGGTTATTCGTCCTTCTTGTCCTTGCCTGGCTTGTCCTTGCCCGACTTGTCCTTGCCCGGGTCCACCTCCTCGAAGTCGGCGTCGACCACCGTCGCGTCCCCGTCCTCGCCCATCGCCGAGGCGCCGTTCCCGTCCCCGGCGCCCCCGGCGCCTTCGGCGGCGGCGGCCTCTTGCTCCTGGCTGGCCTTGTACATGGCCTCGCCGAGTTTCATCGAGGCCTGGGTCAGGGCCTCGATACGGCTTTTGATGGCCTCGGCGTCATCGCCATCGATGACCTCGCGCAGGCTTTCGATGGCCTCCTCGATGGCCTTCTTTTCGGACTCGGAGACCTTGTCGCCGAACTCCTTGAGGCTCTTCCCGGCGGTGTGGATCAGGGAATCGGCCTGGTTGCGGTTTTCGACCAGCTCGCGGCGCTTCTTGTCCTCCTCGACGTTCTGTTCGGCCTCCTGGACCATGCGCTCGATGTCGCTGTCGGTGAGGCCGCCCGAGGCCTGGATGCGGATCTGCTGTTCCTTGCTGGTGGCCTTGTCCTTGGCCGAGACGTTGACGATGCCGTTGGCGTCGATGTCGAAGGTGACCTCGATCTGCGGAATCCCGCGGCTGGACGGGGGGATGCCGACGAGGTCGAACTGGCCGAGCAGCTTGTTGTCGGAGGCCATCTCGCGTTCGCCCTGGGAGACCCGGATGGTGACCGCGGTCTGGCTGTCCTCGGCGGTCGAGAAGATCTGGCTCTTGCGGGTCGGGATCGTGGTGTTGCGGTCGATGAGGCGGGTGAAGACGCCGCCCAGGGTCTCGATGCCGAGGCTCAGCGGGGTGACGTCGAGCAGCAGCACGTCCTTGACGTCGCCCTTGAGCACCCCGCCCTGGATGGCGGCGCCGACGGCGACCACCTCGTCGGGGTTGACCCCCTTGTGGGGCTCGCGGCCGAAGAAGTCCTTGACCGTCTCGACGATCTTGGGCATCCGGGTCATGCCGCCGACCAGCAGCACCTCGTTGATCTCCCCTGGCGACAGCCCGGCGTCCTTGAGGGCCTTCTTGCAGGGGCCGATGGTCTTCTGCACCAGGTCCTCGACCAGGGCCTCCAGCTTGGCTCGGGTGAGCTTGATGTTGAGGTGCTTGGGGCCGCTGGCGTCGGCGGTGATGAAGGGCAGGTTGATCTCGGTCTGCTTGGCGCTGGAAAGCTCGATCTTGGCCTTCTCGGCCTCCTCGCGCAGGCGCTGCAGGGCCAGCTTGTCCTCGCGCAGGTCGATGCCGTTGTCCTTCTTGAACTCGTCGGCCAGGTAATCGACGATCCGCTTGTCGAAGTCCTCGCCGCCGAGGAAGGTGTCGCCGTTGGTCGACTTGACCTCGAACACGCCGTCGCCGATCTCGAGCACCGAGACGTCGAAGGTGCCCCCGCCCAGGTCATAGACGGCAATGGTCCCGGCATGCTCCTTCTCCAGGCCGTAGGCCAGCGCCGCCGCCGTCGGCTCGTTGATGATGCGCAACACCTCGAGGCCGGCGATCTTGCCGGCGTCCTTGGTCGCCTGGCGCTGGGAGTCGTTGAAGTAGGCGGGGACCGTGATCACCGCCTGGGTGACCGGCTCGCCCAGGTAGCTCTCGGCGGTCTCCTTCATCTTCTGGAGGATGAAACCGCTGACCTGGCTGGGGCTCAGTTTCTTGCCCTCGGCCTCGACCCAGGCGTCGCCGTTTTCGCCGCTGACGATGTTGTAGGAGACCAGCTCCTTATCCTTGTCGGTCATCGGATCGTCGTAGCGCCGGCCGATCAGGCGCTTGAGCGCCGACAGGGTGTTCTCGGGGTTGGTCACCGCCTGGCGCTTGGCCGGCTGGCCGACCAGGCGCTCCCCGGAATCGGTGAAAGCGACGATCGAGGGCGTGGTCCGCGTGCCTTCGGAGTTCTCGATGACCTTGGCGTCCTTGCCCTCCATCAGGGCGACGCAGGAATTGGTGGTGCCCAGGTCGATCCCGATAACCTTGCTCATGGTGTCCTCGTTGTTTGTTCGCCGGCGGCGGTGTCCGCGCGCCCCTGAATTCCAACACTATCGCCCGCGGGCGACGCTCTGGCGTTATATATGTCCCTCCGGCGGAACGCGCAACCGCCGCCGGGGGAATCCGTCGATGATCGTCTCGGCCAGCTACAAGACCGATATACCGGCCTTCTACGGTGCATGGTTCATGAACCGCCTCGAGGCGGGGGGGTGCCGGATGGTCAATCCTTACGGCGGCCAGCTCCACACGGTGCCGCTGGACCGGGCCTCCGTGGACGGTTTCGTGTTCTGGACCAGGAACATCGCCCCCTTCCTTGACAACCTGCGCCAGGTCTCGCGGCTAAGCTACCCGTTCATGGTCCATTACACGGTGACCGGCTATCCCCGGGAGCTCGACCAGGGGACCATCGAGCCGGCGCGCGCCCTCGGCCACGTCCGCGCCCTCGCCGAGACCTACGGCCGGCGCACGGTGGTGTGGCGCTACGATCCGGTGGTGGTCGCCTCGCCGACCCCGCCCCGTTGGCATCTGGACAATTTCGCGCGGCTGGCCGACGGCCTGGCCGGGGCGGTCGACGAGGTGGTGGTGTCGTTCGCCCAGGTTTACCGCAAGACCGCCCGCAACATGGCCGCCGCGGCGCGGGCCTTCGGCTTCGAGTGGCGGGACCCGGAACCCGGGGAGAAACGCGAACTGCTGGCCGGACTGGCCGCCATCGCCGCCGAGCGCTCGATCAAACCAACCCTGTGCGGCCAGCCCGAACTGGCGGTCGAGGGCATGGGAGTGGCGCGGTGCATCGACGCCGAGCGTCTCGGCGAGGTCGCCGGGCGGCCGCTCGCCGTGCCTCACAAGCCCCACCGCGAGGACTGCGCGTGCTGGTCGTCGCGCGACATCGGCGGCTACGACACCTGCCCCCACGGCTGCGTCTACTGCTACGCGGTCAACAGCCGCACCCTCGCCAAGCGCCGCTTCGCCGAACATGATCCCCACAGCGAGTTCCTGTTCCCGCCGAAGCAAAACCAATAAGTTGGTTTTGCTTTTTTTTGCTGGCCCCTCAGTCGCCGGGCGGGCCTGTGGCCCTTGGCTACGCCGCATAAGCGGCGACGCGCGGTCGCGCTTGCCGACATGGCGAGAGGCCATGTCGGGTTTGTTTTGCTCCACTTCGTTCCGCTGCCCCTCAGTCGCCGGGCGGGCCTGCGGCCCTTGGCTACGGCGCATAAGCGCCGACGCGCGGTCGCGCTTGCCGGCATGGCGAAGGGCCATGCCGGTTTGGAGACAAGCTTAATAGGGCTAGGCCGGCCCCCTCGATAAACTGATCCAAAACCCGGTGCTGATTGCTTAATAGATTCAACATGGCATCTTGCCATGTCGAAAAGCGCGCCAGCGCGTCGGGCCGCTTGGCCCGTAGCCAAGGGCCGCAGGCCCGCCCGGCGATTGAGGGGCTTGCGTAACGAAATGGAACAAAAGGGATCTAATACCGTCGCTGATTGTTTTATGGGTCCGACATGGTCTCTTACCATGTCGGAAAGCGCGCCAGCGCGTCGGGCCGCCAGGCCCGTAGCCAAGGGCCGCAGGCCCGCCCGGCGACTGAGGGGCTTGCGTAACGAAGTGGAGCAACACTTAACCTAGCCACCGGCCCGCCCGGCGACTGAGGGGCCGGCGTAACGAAGTGAAGCAAAAAAACTTAGAGTTCCTCGTCCAGTTTGGAGCCGGTGGTTTCGGTCTGTTTCTCGTAGGCCTCGGCCGGACCCTTGGCGGCCGGCTCGGGAGCGGCCTCTTCCGCGGCCGGTTTGTCGGCCTGGGGCGCCTCCTTGGGGCCGCCCTTGGAGATGCCGACCTTGGCCGGGCGCAGCAGCCGGTCGTTGAGCACGTAGCCCGTCTGCAGCACCTGGAACACGGTGCCGGCCGGTTTGTCGGGGTCCTCGAACTCGAACATCGCCTCATGCAGGTTGTGGTCGAACTTCTTGCCCATCGCCTCGATCTGCTTGATGGCGTTGCGCTCGAAGACGTTGAGCATCTCGCGCTCGGTCATCTCGACGCCGACCACCAGGTTGTCGATGATGGGGTTCTTCTGGCGGTCCTTGTCCTCGACGCTGTCCAGGGCCCGGCGCAGGTTGTCGGCGACCGCCAGCATCTCACGGGCGAAGTTGGCGATGGCGTACTTGGAGGCGTCGATGCGGTCGCGCTCGGCGCGCCGGCGCACGTTCTCGGCCTCGGCCAGGGCGCGCAGCAGCTTGTCCTTGAGGTCGGCGACCTCGGCCTCCAGCCGCGCCGCCCGCTCCTCGACGCTTTCTTCGACCGGGGCGGCTTCCCCGGCGTCCTCTTCCCGGGGTTCGTCGTCCGGCGCCTCGGCGTTCTCTTCGCGTGGTTCCCCGCCCGGCGCCTCCTCTTCGGGGGCGGCTTGCGGCTCCAGGGCCTTTTTCTTGGGTTTCTTCGCTTTGGCTTTGGTCATCTCGAGCTCCGTTATCCCAGCCGGCGGCTTAGCAGTTTTGCGGTGTAGTTGACCATCGGAATGATGCGCGCGTAGTTCATGCGGGTCGGGCCGATCACCCCGATGGCGCCGATGATTCGTTCGCGGCTGTCGTGATAGGAGCCGACGATCATCGAACAGCCGGCCATGGAGAACAGCTTGTTCTCGGCGCCGATGAAGATCTGGACCCCCTCGGCGGTGTCGGCGAGCGACAGCAGGCGCAGCATTATTTCCTTGGTTTCCAGGGCCTCGAACAGGGCCCGGATGTTTTCGAGGTCGGTGGTCGCCGAGATGTCGTCCAACAGGTTGGCCTGGCCGCGCAGGATCAGGGAGCCGCCGGTGTCGCTCCCGGCCCAGGTGGCGAGTCCCGATTCGACGACCTTGGTGGTCAGCGCGTCGAGCTGGGTGCGGTGGGTCTCGAGTTCCCTGACGATCTCGTCTTGGGCCTCGCCGATGGTCCGTCCGACCAGCCGCGCGCTGAGGTAGTTGGAGGCCTCGACCAGGGCCGAGGGCGGCAGGCCGCGGGGGGTCTCGACGATGCGGTTCTCGACCATCCCGCTCTCGGTGACCATCACCACCAGGGCGCGGTCCGGGCTCAGGCTGACGAACTCGATGTGGCGCAGCGGGCTTTCGGTCTTGGGCGCCATCACCAGCCCGGCGCAACTGGTCAGGCCGGACAGCGCCGAGGTCGCCTCCTCCAGCAGACCTTCCAGGCTGACCCCGGAGCCGGCGCACCGGCTTTCGATGTCGCGGCGCTCGTCCTCGGTCAGGCGGCCCACCTCCAGCA
Source organism: uncultured Thalassospiraceae bacterium (assembly GCA_964632795.1). Lineage (GTDB taxonomy): Bacteria > Pseudomonadota > Alphaproteobacteria > Rhodospirillales > 2-02-FULL-58-16 > CAZWEZ01. The sequence goes on from CAZWEZ010000121.1 coordinate 7,387, forward strand.
GGCCGTCGACGAACAGCCTGAGCCCGGCTTCGGTCGGCAGCCGGCCGGCCGAGGTGTGGGGCGAGAACAGCAACCCGGCGTCCTCCAGGTCCGCCATCACGTTGCGCACGGTGGCCGGCGACAGGGGCTTGTCCATGCGCCGGGCCAGGGTCCGCGAGCCGATCGGGTCGCCGGTCTCGACGAAGCTTTCGACGATGTGGCGGAAGATCTCGCGCGAGCGTTCGTTGAGTTCGGTGATCATGATGACGCCGGTGGTCCCTGAAGGCGTGGTGAATTTAGTAACCATATCGGCCGTCGTCAACGGAACCGCTTTACCCCCAACCGGGGCCGCGCTAGTACTGCCTTGCCCATTCGATGAAGGATACCGCCGATGAGACCGTCCGGACGCGCCGCCGACCGGCTTCGCCCGATCACCCTGGAAGCCGGTTGCTCCAAGTATGCCGAGGGCTCCTGCCTGGTCGGTTTCGGCGACACCCGGGTGCTGTGCGCCGCCACCGTCGAGCAGCGGGTGCCGCCGTGGATGCGGGATTCCAAGCGCGGCTGGGTGACCGCCGAGTACGGGATGCTGCCCCGGGCCACCGAAACCCGCACCGCGCGCGAAGCGACCCGCGGCCACCAGTCCGGACGCAGCCAGGAGATTCAACGCCTTATCGGCCGTTCCTTGCGCGCCGTGACGGACCTCGAGGCGATGGGCGAAATGCAGATCCGCGTCGATTGCGACGTCCTGGAGGCCGACGGCGGCACCCGCACGGCGGCCATCACCGGCGCCTACGTGGCCCTCCATCTGGCGTTCAAGAAGATCGTCGGGCTCGGCATCCTTCCCGAGGTGCCGCTGAACGACCGGGTGGCGGCGGTGTCGTGCGGGATCGTCGGCGGAGCGGCGGTGCTGGATTTGGATTACGAGGAGGACCGGAGCGCCGAGGCCGACGCCAATTTCGTGCTCACCGGGAGCGGGGACATCGTCGAGATCCAGGCCACCGCCGAGAGCGGCCCCTTCGCCGAGGACCGGTTCATGGAGCTGTTGGCGCTGGCCCGCAGGGGGGCCGGCGAGCTGAGCGCCCTGCAGGCCGAGGTCCTGGAGGCGGCGTGACCGGGCGGCGCCTTTTCGGAGGCGGAACGCTGGTCATCGCCAGCCACAACCCCGGCAAGGTCCGCGAGATCGCCGACCTGCTGGCCCCCCACGGGGCCGACGTGGTGCCGGCGGGCGACCTCGACCTCCCCCCACCCGAGGAGACCGGCGAAACCTTCGCCGCCAACGCGATAATCAAGGCGCGGGCGGCGGCGGAAGCCTCCGGATTGGCGGCGCTGGCCGACGATTCGGGGCTGGCGGTGGCGGCGCTGGGCGGCGCGCCGGGCATCCACTCGGCGCGCTGGGCCGGCCCGGACAAGGACTTCGCGGCGGCGATGGCCAAGGTCGAGGAGGCGCTGGCCGGACATTCCGACCGCCGCGCCCATTTCGCCTGCGTCCTGGCCCTGGGGTGGCCCGACGGCCACCTCGAGACCTTCGAGGGCGCGGTCCACGGCCGCCTGGTGTGGCCGCCGCGGGGCGACAAGGGGTTCGGTTACGATCCGATCTTCCTCGCCGCCGGCCATACCATCACCTTCGGCGAGATGGAGCCGGCGGCCAAACACGCCATCAGCCACCGCGCCGCCGCCTTCGCCAAGCTGATCGCCACCTGCTTCGGGGGGTGAGCGGCCGTGGACGACGGCCTCGCCATCTACATTCACTGGCCGTTCTGCCTTGCCAAGTGCCCCTATTGCGACTTCAACAGCCATGTCGCGGAAGCCGTGGACCATGTCCGGTGGCGGGACACCCTGTCGCGGGAGCTTGAATGTTCGGCGGCAGGTACGGAATCCCGGACGGTAACCAGCGTCTTCTTCGGCGGCGGCACGCCGTCGCTGATGGAACCGGCGACGGTGGGCGCCCTGATCGACATGGTAAAGGGGCTTTGGCCGACGGCGGGCGACGACCTGGAGATCACGCTGGAGGCCAACCCGACGTCCTCGGAAACGGCCCGCTTCGCGGCCTTCCGGGAGGCCGGGGTCGACCGGCTGTCGCTGGGGGTGCAGGCGCTGGACGACGGCGCCCTGGCCTTCCTCGGCCGGCGCCATTCGGCGGCCGGGGCGCGGGCGGCGGTGGCGGCGGCGGCGGCCGTCTTCCCCCGCCTCTCGTTGGACCTGATTTACGGCCGGCCTGGACAGACGGCCGAGGACTGGCGCGGCGAGCTTTGCGCGGCGCTGGAGCTGGCCCGCGGCCACCTGTCGGTCTACCAGTTGACGATCGAGCCCGGCACCCGGTTCCACCGCGACGGCATCGCCGAGGCCGGCGAGGAAGTTGCCGCCGAACTTTACGAAACCACCCTCGAGGTATTGGAAACCAACGGCATGGGCGCCTACGAGGTCTCCAACCACGCACGTCAAGGCGAGGAATGCCGCCACAATCTGGGCATCTGGCGGGGCGGCGACTATCTGGGCGTCGGTCCCGGCGCTCACGGCCGCCTGACCCTGGCCGACGGCGTCCACGCCATGGAGCGCATCGGCGACCCCGGGGAATGGTTGGTGGCGGTCGAGGCCGCCGGCCACGGCGCCGCCGGCCACGCCGCCGCCGTGCTCACCGCCCAACAGCGCGGCGAGGAATTGCTGCTCAACGGCCTGCGCCTGACAGAGGGCGTCGGGCGCCACCGCTTCCGCCGCCGCGCCGGCCTGGCGCTCGAGGACGCCGTCGACAGGCAAGCCCTCGAACGATTGGTCGATGGCGGGTTCCTGGCCCTGGACGACCACGCCCTCCGCGCCACCCCCGCCGGACTACAGCGCCTGAACGCGGTCCTGTCGGCGCTGCTGGCCTGAAAAATCCCTTATACCAAGGGGCACTGATAATGACCCATAAAGATCGCCTCGGCGTCCCGCCGGGTAGGAGGAAAGCCGCCGGCGATGCGGTGACA
>CAZWEZ010000122.1:0-10097 GCA_964632795.1 uncultured Thalassospiraceae bacterium
CCCGCGGACCCCGCCCCCGGCGGCGGCCGGCGGGGCGCTGCAGAGCGCCTGCGCCCTGGCCGCGGCGGCGGAGACGGTGGACGACCTGTACCGGGCGCTGCAGGGGTTCGACGGCTGCCCGCTCAGGAAGACCGCCACCAACCTGGTCTTCGGCGACGGCAACCCCGAGGCCCGGCTGGTCTTCATCGGCGAGGCGCCGGGCGCCGAGGAGGACCGCCGGGGCCTGCCCTTCGTCGGCCCCAGCGGCCGGCTGCTGGACCGCATGCTGGCCTCGATCGGGCTCGAGCGGACCTCGGTCTTCATCTCCAACACCGTGTTCTGGCGGCCGCCCGGCAACCGCAGTCCGACCACCGCCGAGATGGCCGTCTGCATGCCCTTCGTCGAGCGCCTGATCGAACTGATCGACCCCGAGATCCTGGTCGCCCTGGGGGGCCCGGCGGCCAAGTCGCTGCTCGCCCAGAGCGAGGGCGTCGGCCGGCTGCGCGGGCGCTGGTTCCCCTATTCGACGCCCCGCATGGTGCGCCCGGCCCAGGCCGCCGTGATGTACCACCCGGCCTACCTGCTGCGGACCCCGGCCCAGAAGCGCGCGGCGTGGCAGGACATGCTGTCGGTCAAGAGGAAACTGGACTCCCTGTGATCCCGGTTCGGGTGTCTATATTAATGGTGACAGTATATAATTAATTCGAGAATTAATTATATACTGTCACCATTAATATACGCTGTCACCATTAATATCCGAATCCCTTATTAGGCATTGTGGTACTGGATTGCTCCAATTAAGATGAGGGCGGATTGTTCGCCTACCGAACAAACCGCGACCCACACCCAGGATGGGACATCCGCCGAGGCGTCGAGGAGGCTCGCCGATGAAGGATACCCTGGTCCACGGCCTCGAGAAGATCCGCCGGATCACCGTCGATACGGACCGCACCATCGATTTCATGGGCGAGGAGCTGCGTGTCTACGCGACCCCGAAGCTGGTCCACGACGTCGAACACGCGTGCCGGGACCTGCTGCTCGACCACCTGGACGACGGCGAGGATTCGGTCGGCACCCGCATCGAGATCGACCACCTGGCGCCGACCATGCTCGGCATGTGGGCCGAGATCACGGTCACCATCGCCACCCTCGAGGGCCGTCTGGTGACCTTCGAGGTCGGCGCCCGGGACACCGTCGAGGAGGTCGCCAAGGGGCGCCACATGCGGTTCATCGTCGATACCGCCAAGACCGCCCAGCGGCTGAGCGCCAAGGCTGCCAAGGCCGCCGGATGAGCGCCGCGACGCGCGCCACGACCCGCAGCGTCCCCACCTACTGCTACCAGTGCGTCGCCGGCCCCGATCTGCTCACCGTCAAGGTCGAGGACGGGGTGGCGATCGAGGTCGAGCCCAACTTCCAGGCGGCCTGCGTCCACCCCGCCGGCGGCAAGGTCTGCGTCAAGGCCTACGGCCTGATCGACAAGACCTACAACCCCAACCGCCTGCTGAGCCCGATGAAGCGGACCAACCCCGCCAAGGGCCGCGACCAGGACCCGGGGTTCGTGCCGATCTCGTGGGACGAGGCGCTGGGCGCCATCGCCGCCCGGCTGGGCGAGATCGCCGAGAGCGGCGCTTACGACGAATCGGGCTATCCCCGGGTGGCGGCCAGCTTCGGGGGCGGCGGCACGCCGACCGCCTACATGGGCACCTTCCCCGCCTTCCTCGCCTCCCTGGGTCCCGTCGACTTCGGCTTCGGCAGCGGCCAGGGGGTCAAGTGCTACCACTCCGAACACCTCTACGGCGAATTCTGGCACCGCGCCTTCACCGTCGCCCCGGACACCCCGCTGTGCGACTACATCGTCTCCTTCGGGGCCAACGTCGATGCCTCGGGCGGGGTCTGCGGGGTCAAGCGCCACGCCGACGCCCGGGCTCGCGGGATCAAGCGGATCCAGGTCGAACCCCACCTCTCGGTGACCGGCGCCTGCTCGGCCGAATGGGTGCCGATCAAGCCCAAGACCGACGCCGCCTTCCTGTTCGCCATGCTCCACGTGCTGGTCTACGAGCACCCCCGCGACAAGCTGGACATGGAGTTCCTCAAGCACAAGACATCGTCGGCCTACCTGGTCGGGCGCAACGGCTTCTACATGCGCCATCCGGAGAGTCGCAAGCCGCTGGTCTGGGACGCCGTCAGCGGCCGCCCGGTGCCCTTCGACACCCCGGGCATCGAGCCGGTTCTGGAAGGCCCGTTCGCGGTCACCGGGATCGAGGAAGGGGCCGACGGCCAGGAGTGGCGCCACGACAACGAACGCTGCATGTCGGCCTTCGAGGTCTTCGTCGACCACCTCAAGGACTGCACCCCGCTGTGGGCGTCGCGGATCTGCGGCATCCACCCCAAGGTCATCCGCCGCATCGCCATCGGGTTCCTGGACCACGCCCGGGTCGGCGAGACCATCGACATCGACGGCCGCACCCTGCCCTACCGGCCGGTGGCGGTGGTCCTGGGCAAGACGGTCAACAACGGCTGGGGCGGCTTCGACTGCTGCTGGGCGCGGACCATGCTGGGCTGCCTGGTGGGGGCGATCGAGGTCCCCGGCTCGATCCTCGGCACCACGGTCCGGCTCAACCGGCCGGCCACCTCGCGCCAGGCCAGCGTCAAGCCGGGTCCCGACGGCTTCATGGACTACCCCATGAACCCCACCGACAAGGACAACTGGCTTTCGCGCCCCAACGTGCGCAACGCCAACCGGACCCTGATCCCGCTGATCGCCAATTCGCCGTGGAGCCAGGCCCTGGGCCCCACCCACCTGGCCTGGATGATGCAGGACAACGCGCCCGAGCACTGGCCGGAGCCGACCACGCCCGACATCTGGTTCGTCTACCGCACCAACCCGGTGATCTCGTTCTGGAACACCGATTCGATCACCGACACCATCTCGCGCTTCCCCTTCACGGTCGCCTTCGCCTACACCCGGGACGAAACCAACCACATGGCCGACATCCTGCTGCCCGAGTGCACCGACCTGGAGAGCCTGCAACTGATCCGCATCGGCGGCACCAAGTACATCGAGCAGTTCTGGGACCACCAGGGCTTCGCGTTGCGCCAGCCCGCCGTCGAGCCTCGGGGAGAGACCCGGGACTTCACCTGGATCGCCACCGAGCTGGCCAAGCGCACCGGGCTGCTGGAGAAATACACCGACGCCATCAACCGTGGCGCGGCGGGCATCCCGCTCAAGGGCGAGGACTTCGACTTTTCGCTCGACACCTCGCGCGAGCACTCGGTGGAGGAGATCTGGGACACCGTGTGCCGCGCCGCCAGCGCCGAGCTGGGCGATCATGGAGAGGACCGGGGGCTCGACCATTACCGCCAGACGGGCTTCAAGACGACGCCGTTCCCGCGCCTCGACTGGTACCTCTACGCCGAGCTCGAGGACCAGGGGCTGCGCTTCGAGATGCCCTACCAGGAACGCCTGTACCGGGTTGGCAAGCAGCTCGGCAACCGCCTCCATGAGCGCGGCATCAGCTGGTGGGACGCCCAGCTGGAGGAGTACGACCCGCTGCCCGAGTGGAAGGACTATCCCGGCATCTTCGAACGTGCCCTGATCGACAACTTCGGGGTCAAGATCGAGGACTACCCGTTCTGGCTGGTCACCGCCCGCTCCATGCAGTACGCGTGGGGCGCCAACGTCGACCTGCGGATGATCAAGGAGGTCGCCGACAACATCGCCGGCCACGGCGGCGTGATCATCAACACCGGGCGGGCCGCCGAGATGGGCATCGCCGAGGGCGACCTGCTGGAGGTCGCCTCGCCGGTCGGCGCCACCCGGGGTCGCGCCGTGCTGCGCCAGGGCATCCGCCCCGACACCCTGCTGATGATCGGCCAGTTCGGCCACTGGGCGACGCCGACGGCCAAGACCTTCGAGCTGCCCAACATGAACCCGCTGGTGCCGATGCTGCTCGACCTGACCGACGCCACCGGTTCGGGGGCCGACCTGGTGAAGGTCTCGCTCAGGCGTCTCGAGGGACGGCGGTGACCCGCTACGCGATGGTCGCCGACCTGCGTCGCTGCGTCGGCTGCCAGACCTGCACCGCGGCCTGCAAGCACGCCAACGCCACCGCCCCGGACATCCAGTGGCGCCGGGTGCTGGACATCGAGGTCGGCGAGTTCCCCGAGGTCCGGCGGACCTTCGTGCCGACCGGCTGCATGCACTGCGCCGAGCCGCCGTGCATGCACGTCTGCCCCAGCCTGGCCACCAGCCGGCGCGCCGACGGCCTGGTCACCATCGACTACGAGCTGTGCATCGGCTGCGCCTATTGCGCCGTCGCCTGCCCCTACCAGGCGCGGTTCAAGGTGACCGGGCGCGATATCCCCGAGCGCATCGGCGTCGCCCAGAAGTGCACCTTCTGCATCGACCGCATCGAGCGGGGGCTCGCCGCCGGCCTGACCCCCGGCGTCGATGCCGAGGCGAGTCCGGCCTGCGTCAACTCGTGCATCGCCGACGCCCTGCACTTCGGCGACCGCGACGACCCCGACAGCAATGTCTCGCGGCTGCTCGCCGACAACCGCCATTTCACGATGCACGAGGAACTGGGCACAGATCCCGGTTTCCATTACCTGTGGGATCGACGATGACCGCCGTCGGACCCGCCCGGCAGACCAACTGGGACTGGCGCGCGGCGGGCAACTTCATCTGCGGCGGAACCGGCTCCGGTCTCCTCGTGGCCGCCGCCCTGGCGGCGCCGTTCGGGGTGACGGACCGAGGGCTGGTCCTGAGCGCCCTGGCCCTGATCGCCCTGGGCCTGTTCCTGGTGTGGCTGGAACTGGGCCGGCGGTGGCGTTCCTTCAATGTCATGTTCAATCCCGGGACGTCGTGGATGAGCCGCGAATCCATGGCCGCCGCGCCGCTGTTCGCGGCCGGCCTGGCCGGGGCCTGGTTGGGCTGGGGGGTGCTGGTGCTGGCGGCGGCCGCCTGCGCCCTGGCCTTCCTCTATTGCCAGGCCCGGGTGATCGGTGAATCCAAGGGCATCCCGGCCTGGCGCGAACCCCTGGCGGTTCCCCTGATCGTGGTCACCGGCGTCACCGAGGGCGGCGGGCTGTTCCTGGCCGCCGGAGGGGAGCTGGAGCCTTTCGCGGCTGCCGCCCTGGTGGTCCTGGTCGCGCTCCGGATGTGGCTCTGGCGGTCCTACCGCGGCCGTCTCGCCGAGGGCGCCCCGGCGGCGACCCTGGACGCCCTCGAGCGGGCCAACCTGCCGGTCACCCTGGTCGGCCACATGGGGCCGGTGATCCTGCTCGCCGCCGCCCTGGTCATGCCCGCGGCAAGCGGGGTACTGTTCCCGGCGGCCGGACTGGCGGCCCTGCTCGGCGGCTGGCACCTGAAGTTCACGATCATCGTCGGCGCCGCCTTCAACCAGGGCTTCGCGCTGCCGCGAAGCCCGGAGCGGGGCGGCCTCGAAGGCCCCGCGGCCAAGCCGGGATGGTGAGCCATGTATGAGGTGCGGATCCACGGCCGGGGCGGACAGGGCGCCGTGCTGGCCTCCAAGATCCTGGCCAAGGCGCTGGTCGAGGAGGGCAAGCACGTGCTGGCCATCCCCTCGTTCGGCTTCGAGCGCCGGGGCGCCCCGGTGGCCTGCTTCCTGCGCTTCGACGACCGCGAGATCCGCGCCGCCACCAACATCTACCACCCCGACTGCGTGATCTGCATCGACCCCACGGTGGCCAACGCGGTGGACATCTACGCCGGGATCCGCGACCGCGCGACCCTGGTCCAGGCGACCGGGAAGTCGGCCGACGGGTTCGCGGCGCCCGAGGCGGTCGAGGTCCTGGGGCTGTGCGACGCCATGGGCATCGCGCTGGAAATCTTCGGTAAGCCGATCACCAACTCGATCATGCTCGGCGCCTTCGCCCGGACCACCGGCGTGGTGTCGGTGGACTCCCTGCTCAAGGGCCTGGAGAGCACCAGATTCCGCGACGCCGGACTGGAGCAGAACCGGCTGGCCGTCGAGCGGGGCTTCGCCGAGACCGCGGTCCGGAGGCTGTCGTGAAAGCCCATGCCGCCGCCCCGGTCCCCGACGACCTGTGCCCGATCGCCACCGAGTACAGCTCGATGCTGGCCGGCGACTGGCGGGCCGAGCGCCCGGTGGTCGACCGCGACAAGTGCGTCAAGTGCGCGGCGTGCTGGGTCTACTGCCCGGTGCAGTGCGTGATCGAGCGTCCGGCGTGGTTCGACATCGACCTGGCGGCGTGCAAGGGCTGCGGCATCTGCGCCCACGAATGCCCGCAGCGGGCCATCGCCATGGTCCTGGAAACGGACAGGTAGCGATGTCCAGGGTCATCGTCTGCGACGGCAACGAAGCGGCCGCCTGGGGGGTCGTCCTGTCGCGCCCCGACGTGATTGCGGTGTACCCGATCACGCCCCAGTCGTCGCTGGTCGAATACCTTTCCCAGTTCATCGCCGACGGCCTGATCGACGCCGAACTGATGAACCTGGAGGGCGAGCACAGCGTGCTGTCGGCGCTCCAGGGGGCGTGCCTGGCCGGGGCCCGCACCTACACCGCCACCTGCGGGCCGGGGATCGGCTTCATGTTCGAGCCCTACTGGCGCACACCGGGCATGCGCCTGCCCATCGTCGCCTCGCTGGTGACGCGGGACGGCATCACGCCCCAATGCGTGTGGGGCGGCCAGCAGGACGCCATGACGGTGCGCGAGACGGGGTGGATCCACATGTACTGCGAGACCACCCAGGAAGTGCTCGACACCATCGTCATGGCGTACAGGATCGGCGAGGACCGCCGGGTCATGCTGCCGGTCAACGTCAACCACGACGGCAACTACCTGTCCTACGGGGTGACCCGGGTCGAGATCCCCGAACCCGACGCGGTGGACGCTTATCTCGGCGAAAAGGACACCAACTGGCACGTCGCGCTGGACCCCGAACGGCCGATGGGGGTCGATCCCCTGACCGGGGGCGCCGGCGGTCCGGGGCCGGCGATGTTCGTGCGCTACCGCAAGGGCCTGTGCGCCGGGATGCAGAACGCGCTGAACGTGATCACCGAGGCCCACGACGAATGGGCGGAACGCTTCGGGCGCCGCCATGCGCCGCTGGTCGAGGAGTACCGCCTGGACGACGCCCAATACGCCATCGTCACCATCGGCTCGATGACCGGCGCCGCCAAGGACGCCGTGGACGCGGCGCGCGCCGCCGGCGAGGCGGTGGGGCTGATCAAGATCAAGACCTTCCGCCCGTTCCCGCTGGAGGCCATGCGCAACGCGCTGGCCAAGGTCAAGAGCGTCGGCGTGGTCGATCGGGCGGTGAGCTACGGCTGGAACTGCGGTCCCGTGTTCCAGGAGACCCGGAGCGCGTTGTACCACCTGGACCAACGCATCCCGGCGGTCGGCTTCATCGGCGGCCTGGCCGGCGCCGACATCACCGCCGAGCACTTCGCCCGGGTCATCGAGACCACCGCCAAGGCGCAATTCCGCAACCTTCCCGAGGAGCCGGTGTGGCTCAACGAGAACGACTGATATGACCAAGTATTTGATCGCCGGCAGCAGCCACGCCGGACTCGAGGCCCTCCACGTGATCCGCATGCACGACGCCGAGGGCTCGATCGCCATGGTCACCCGCGACACCCACCTGCCCTATTCGCCGACCGTGCTGCCCTACGTGGTGTCGGGCCGCTCGGAGCCGGAGAAGGTGGTCCTGCGCGACGAGGATTACTTCCGCGACCACGGCGTCGAGTTCGTCCGCGGCGCGGCGCTGACGGCGCTCGATCCCGAGGCTCATTCGGTAACCCTGGACTCGGGCGAGACCAGGACATACGAGAAACTGCTGCTGGCCACCGGCGCCACCCCGGCGATCCCGCCCATCGAGGGCCTCTCAGAAGTCCCCTACCACGTTCTGCGGACGCTCGACGACGCCCTGGCCCTGCGCCAGGCCATCGCCAAGACGCGCACCGCGGTGGTGCTGGGGGCCGGCCTGGTCGGCATGCACACCGCCGAGAACCTGGTCCACGCCGGGGCAAAAGTCACCGTGGTCGAGATGCGCGACCAGGTCCTGCCCGGCTACTTCGACGCCACGGCCGCCGCCATGATCGCCCAGGCCTTCACCGACAACGGCGCCGACATGCGGCTCGGTCGCACGGCGCGCAAGGCGACGGGCGACGGGATCACGCTGGATGACGGCGAGACCATTGCCGCCGACCTGCTGCTGGTCGCCACCGGGGTCAGGCCGGTGATCGACTACCTGGAGGGTTCGGGCATCGAGACCGATCAGGGGGTGCTGGTCGACGACACCATGGCGACCGGCGCCCCGGATGTGTGGGCGGCCGGCGACGTCGCCCAGGCGCGGGACTTCCTGAGCGGGGAGGCGGCGCTCAACGCCATCCTGCCCGACGCCGTCGAACAGGGCCGCATCGCCGGCATGGCGATGGCCGGGGACGGGGCCCGCGTGCCCTATCCCGGCGGCCTGCCCATCAACACCTATACCTTCTTCGGCAACCACGCGATCTCGGTGGGGGCCAGCGGCGACGGCGGCGAGGTCGACCGCCGCCACGACCCCGAGGCCGGGGTCTACCGCAGGATCCTGATCCGCGACGACCGCCTGCGCGGCATCTCGGCGATCAACCAGCCGCTGGACGCCGGCATCATGTGGCGGCTCATCGTGCGCGGCGTCGACCTGTCGGAGGTCCGGGAGCGGTTCCTGGACGACCCGCTGGAGACCGGCCGCGCAATCATGTCGGAGACGTGGCGCTAATGGCCAGCTACGACACCATCGCCTTCCACCCCCAACGCTGCGACGGCTGCGGCGACTGCATGACTGTGTGCGCCCAAGCCAAGTCGGATACCGACGTCCCCCGCCAGTCGCGGATCCGGATCATGAAGGGCACCGGGGACGGCTTCGAGCTGGCCCTGTGCCGCCAGTGCGGCGACGCCAAGTGCGTGATGAACTGCCCCGCCGCCGCGCTGACCAAGAACCCGGCGTCCGGGGTCGTCGACTGGAACTCCGAAACCTGCGTCACCTGCCTGCTGTGCACGGTGGGCTGCGCCTACGGCGGCATCGTGCATGAGCCCGCCGTCGGCCACGTTGCAAAATGCGACATGTGCGACGGCCGGCCGGCCTGCGTCCCGGCCTGCCCCCACGGCGCCCTGGAGCTGGTCACGGTGGGCCGGATCTACAACCAATATGGCGACCGCGAGGATTTGTTCGTGCCCGGCCTGGCGGCCTGCCAGGGCTGCAACTCGGAACTGCTGATCCGCCATACCCTGCGCCGGGTCGGCCCCAACACGGTCCTCGCCACGCCGCCGGGCTGCATCCCCGGCATGGGCACGGTGGGCTACAACGGCAGGACCGGGACCAAGGTGCCGGTGTTTCACCCGTTGCTGACCAACACCGCCTCGATGCTGGCCGGGGTCCGCGCGTACTACGAGCGGATCGGCCGCGACGTCACCATGCTGGCCCTGGCCGGCGACGGGGGCACGGTGGACGTCGGCTTCCAGTCCCTGTCCGGGGCCGCCGAGCGGGGCGACAAGATGCTGTACGTGTGCGTCGACAACGAGGGCTACATGAACACCGGCATGCAGGCCTCGGGCAGCACCACGTACGGCTCGTGGACCTCGACCACGCCGGTGGGCGAGACGATGAGCGGCAAGGACCGGGATTCCAAGGACATGCCGGTGATCATGATGATGCACCGCTGCGAATACGTCGCCACCGCCTCGCTGTCCCACATGGAGGACTACTACCGCAAGCTGGAGCGGGCGCTGGCGGCCTGCCAGCGGGGCATGGCCTACCTCCACGTGTTTTCGCCGTGCACCGCGGGCTGGCGCTTCCCGGCCGCCGCCAACATGGAGGTCAGCCGCAAGGCGGTGGAGACCAACTTCGCCCCGCTGTGGGACTACGACCCCGAAGCCGGCCTCCGCTTCACCGTGGCGGTCGACGCCCCGCTGCCGGTGGAGCGCTACATCGAGCTCAGCGGCAAGTACCGCCACCTGGGCCCCGACCAGGTCGCCCACATCCAACACCGCCTCGAGGACCGCCTCGAACTGCTGCGCAAGTTCGAAACACTCCCGGCGGCTCAGGTTTTTTCCTCGCCCAGGTAGGCGGTGATGACGGCGGGGTCGGCGCG